>JAIRZX010000284.1 GCA_031267005.1 Deltaproteobacteria bacterium | reverse complement strand
TCCTCCCAGGCGTATACCGCCTTGTCCAGGCCCTTGCAGACCTCCGCCCTGTAGCCTTTCATTACAAGCCTGCGGATCAGTTCCCTCTGCTCCTTGGACACCGATCCCCCGGCGCTCCTCTTCATTTCCACGTAGAACCCGTGCCATTCCCCGGAGGGTTCGGCTATGAACAGGTCCGGAGTCCCCGGGAGCGCCCCTTCCAGCTTGAGCCTCAAGGCCTCGCTCGGCCTGCGGGCCCCGCCGTTGGGGATCGAGTGGATGATCACGTCAGGGCGCGTCACCCTCACGTGCCGCACGAACATGGCCTGCTCCAGGTGTTCCGACCTTGGCCTTACCAATCCTCCCGCCACGGCACCTCCCCCTCCTTGCGGGCCTTCCCCCGCTTCGCCGCCCACCCCGTCAGGACCCCCCAGACGAACCCGATCAAAAGCATCGTCATCGGTACTTCCTTTTCGCCTTCGCGCTCAGGACGAAACTCCAGCCTGTCCTCCCTTTCCTGGCGATCACGTCCCCGCTGTGGACCAGGATGTTCGTCGCGTCTTCCACCTGCCGTCCCGTGCAGTCCTCGGTCAGCTGGTAGATCCCCTCCTGGGTGATCACCCCCTTGTCCCGCAGGACGGCTATGATCCGGCGCCTCAGCGCGTCCTGGGGGTTGTAGGCCAGACGGTCCGAGACCTCCCTCACGAACCTCGGAATGTGCCAGTCGATGAGTTCCGCCGCCTTCAGGACGTCCTCCGCCTCCACCGCCGCAGGCATGCTGGTGGCCGCCGACCCGTCCGCCGTCCGGCTCACCGCGTATACGAGCGAGAGCTTGTTGACGTGCTCCGCCGCCCGCGCGTAGATGCTGTCCAGGAAGCCGTTCTCCTTCTTGCCGTTCCGCAGGTCCACGTAGCGGGCCTCGTAGCTCTTCATTTCGCGTTCCGCCGCTTCCGTCATGGGCACCGTCCTGGGGAGCGGGTTGTTCTTGTAGACGTCGTCCGGCTCGAACCGCCTCTCCGTCTCGTGGAGGGCTGTCATTTTGGACGCGAGCCCGTACGGTATTTCCTTGGCCGGGGGCGCGTCCGGGCGGAGCCGGGCCTTCAGAGTCAGGCTGAACGTCAGCGCCCGCGCCAGGAAGCCCCCCGAAAGGTCCTTCATCGTCAGGCTGTTCCAGAATTCGTCCGGAGTCCCGGTCCCGTAGAAGCAGACGTTGTGCCACGCCAGCTCGAAGTTGTGTTTCGTGTTCGCGTAGGCTTTGTCGTAGCGCCCCCGGGACGAGAAAAGCTCCTTGAGTATCTTCATGATCTCCGTCTTGTGCGGGTTGTGGGCGTGTTTCACCGCCCCCACGAAGTCGCCTATTTCGTCCTGTATGAAAATGAAGTTGGGGTTGAGTTCCAGGTGCTTCATAAGCGCCGGCCCCGAGGCGAAATCCGACGGGCCCAGGTTGCCTACCGCCGTTCCCGTGTCGTAGAGGAGCCGCCTGGCCGCCTTCATCGGGCCTTCCTTGCCCGTCCCCGACCTGGAAAGGGTGATCACGTACATGTTCGTCCGGAGGCCCGTGCTCGTCAGGACCTTCTCGCCCGTCAGCGTGCCTATCAGGCAGACGCCCATGCCCAGGGCGAACAGCGGGTGGCACGAAAACTCGCTTCCGACCACGTAATCCATGATCTCTTCCAAAAGCCCCCCCGGGTGGAGGATGCCGTCCGGCACTGAATCCTCCTCCAGTTCGCCGTCGTCTTCCTCTTGGGCCTTCCCCGTTTCCGCCGGGGGCGTCCGGACGGCGGACGCCACGCGCCCCGCCGCCATGGCGTCCGGAGTCTTCGGGATCGGCATCCCGTAGTTCCGCTCGTGCATCTTGACGACGCTCCTGAGCGTCGCCGCCACCTCGCCCTTCGGCAAGGGTTCCCTGTTCCGCATGTTCCAGCCCGCGCAGGCGAACCGCAGGGTCGACTCGTCCACCCCTTTCGACACCAGGAGCCCAGCGTACCGCGTCAGGGCCGAATTGCGCCCGCCCCGTTCCGCCGGGTCTTCCGGGAACCGCCCGTCCGTGCGGACGGCCAGCACTTCGTCCGGGGGGAGCGCCTCCCGCCGGGCCGGGAGGTTCGCCGCCGGCTTCGGGGCCGGGCCGGGCTTCTTCCCCTTCGGCGCCCCCAGGTCCAGCCCGCCCGGTTCCGGGCGCTTCAAACGGTAAGTGCTCGGGAGCTTCAGGCCGATCCCGGACTCCGCGAAGCTCCATTCCGTCGGTTCCCCCGTCAGGATTTCCCATTCGTAGGGGACGCCTTCCCCGTTCCGGCTCGGGGGGCAGACTATGAAGCCCCCTTCGCCCCGCAAGTCCACCTTGATCCCGGTGGACTTGACGTCCATCACGTCCGCCCCGGTCGGCTCGTGGCGCTTCCCCGCCTTCGGGTACCTGTAGTACCAGTGCCATCCCCCCGGCGACTTCACCCTCCAGGTCGTCTCGGGCACGTCCGGGCAGGAACGCGCCCATTCGAGGGCCGCCTCGTCGTCTATGTCCAAGACCCAGATCCCCCCGGAAACCTTGCCCGTGACCAGCCCGATCCTCATGTCCGGAGTCGTGGGGGGGAATTTCTTGAACCAACCCCTTATGTCCTCTTCCGTAGCCCTCCGTTTCTGCTTGGACTTCCATTCGCCCAGCAGGTCCGGGGCCTTGCCCCTGGCGGGCAGGACCGAGTACCCGCTCCTCGCCATGTCCAAAGCGCAACTCAAAAGTTCCGCCAGGTACCGTTGCCGTTCAAGAAACGTCATCGGGCGGTGAACGAGCCGCAGGTGTCGAGCGGCCGGGCCGGCGCCAGCGTCTTTAAGCAGAGGGAGTCGGCGGCCGACGTGCCCCGCTCCTCCAGCCAGAACCGGGGGACGTACCACCCGCACCGCATGCACAGGGGATCCTGGAGATCCATCCAGCCGCACGCGCCGTCCCTCCAGTCGCACCAGCGGCAGTCGGCCTTGTCCGCCGGGGGCGGGCCCGCCGACCTCAATACCGAAAGCGCCTTCTCCTTCAGCCTCCCCGCCATTTCCGGATCGGAGGGCACGACCTCCGCGTGCAGCTCTTGGCTGTTTTTGTTTTCGACCATGAACAGCGCTTCGGACAGGCCCATGTAGCGCATATACAAAACCACCTGGGCGTGGTACTGCGGGCGGCAGGAGATGCCCTTCGACCGCATCAGGTTGAAGCCGTCGTTGTTGGCCGACTTGATCTCCAGGAGCAACGGCTTGCCCTCGATCCAGACGATCCCGTCTATGTGGCCCCTGAACCGGCCGTGCAAGTCGACGCATTCCGCCTGCTCGTCCGTCACCCTCCACTTGAGCCGCAAGTCGTTTATGACCCTCGCCTCCACCGCGTGCCCCATGTCGAAGATCCTGGCAACGCGGCCTTCCAGGGGAGGGCAGGGGACGCGGTTGAAGCCGAGCCACGACCGCCTCTCGCAGGGGTGCCCTATCGAACTCATGCCCAGGTACCTCCTGGGCGCCTCGTTCCGGTTCCGTTCGGCGCAAGCCGCCTCCGTCTCTTTCGCAACCCAGGCCCCCAGCGCGTCAACCGTCATTGCCATTCCCCTATCACCGAGAAGCCGCCCGCGTCCTTGGCGGCGGTCAGCTCCTTCGGCATCGCGAGTTCGGACCCGAACCTCGCCACGGCCTCGTCCACCGTCTCCGGCGCGGCCGCGCCGCCCCCGGAAAGCTTCTCCCACAGCCGCCGCGCCTTCGCCCGCCCGAATCCGGACGCCCGGCCCTCGAAGTCCAGATAGACCGGCGTGGGCCGCCCGGTCTCGAAATGCACGTCCAGCCGGGCCATCAGCGCCCCGCGCCTGGTCACGTAAGGGAACATCACCCACCCCGAAACGGGCTTCGGCCTGCCCCGCCCGCGCGGGGCCGCGTCCCCGGCGGCGGGGGACGGCGCGGGAGGATCCCGCCGCACGGTCTTCATTTTCTCGGGGGTTTTCCCCGCCGTCTTCTTGACGGGGAACGCCCACCCGCAGACGGGGCAGGCCTTCGCCGAAAGCGGCACCAGGCTCATGCAGTCGGGGTTGCCGCAGATCTTCATCGGCGGCTCCTTCGGCTCCCCGTCCCCGCCCCCCGGCGCCCCCCAGGACACCGCCGGGGAGGAAGGGTCGCCGTGGGCTTTCCAGTTGTCGGCCAGGTCTATGAAAAGGAGATCTTCCTTGCCGGGGCTTTTCCTCGTCCCCCGGCCTATCATCTGGACGTAGAGCCCGGGGGACATCGTCGGGCGGCACATGATGATGAGGTCCACCGCCGGGCTGTCCCAGCCTTCCGTGAGCACGCCCACGTTCACCAGGACTTCCAGCTCTCCGGCGTCGAACCCATCCAGCGCCGCCCGCCGGGCTTCCCCGGACATCTTCGAATGGACCGCCGCCGCCTTGAGCCCGGCCTTCCCGAACGCCTCCGCCAGGACCTCCGCGTGGCTTATGTTCACCGCGAAGACCAGCGCGTGCCGCCGCCCCTCGCCGAACTTCGAGTAGGCGGCCACCGCCGACCCTATGTGGATCGGGCGGCTCATCTCCCTGGAAAGCGCCTTCTCGTCGTAGTCGCCCATCGACTTCGCGATCCCTTTCAAGGCCTTGCCCATGTCCGCCGGGATCTTCCCCCGCCAGTCCGAAAGGTAGCCCCGCCCTATCAGGTCGTTCAGAGTGATCTTCCAGTCGAGCCGGGGGAAGAAGTTGGTCCGGTCGGGGCGGCGCGTGTCCCCGTAGATGGGCCCGTGCGCCGTCCTGTACGGAGTGGCCGTGACTCCCAGGACGCGGAGCCAGGGGTACCTTTCCTCGTGCGCCCGGAACAGGTCGAAATACTGGCTGGGCGATTCTACATTTGGAATATGGTGGCATTCGTCCGCCACGATGAGCTTGAACGGCTCCGCGAACTTCCGCCGGGCCATGGTCTGCACCGAGCCGACGGTGACGGGCTTCATGGTGTCCACCCGTCCCGCCGAGGCGCAGGCCACGCCGACGCTCATGAACCCTCCGGGCCACACCTTGAGGAGCTTGTCGGCGTTCTGCTTCACAAGCTCCTCCCGGTGGGCTACGAGGGCGATCCGCATCCCGGGGTACCTGGTCATGAATCGGCGGATCAGCTCCGCGAAGCAGACCGTCTTCCCCGCACCCGTTGGGGCCTGGAGGAGGACCCTGCGGTTTTCCTCCAGGCTTTTCTCCACGGCGTCCAGGGCTTCAAGCTGGTAGTCCCGGAGTTCGAACACGCCCTACTGCTCCGGCCACGGCCCGGAGGCGGCCGCCTGGTTGTCCCTCAGCGGGGGCGGCGTCCTGGGCTGGGCCTCCTGGGCGGGGGGCTGGTCCTGCCCCTGCGGCGGCGCCTGGGCGGACTGCTGGGCCGGGGGTGCCTCCTGGTACTGCGGCTGGGACTGCGGGGGCTGGCCCTGGTACTGCGGCGCCTGCCCCTGCGGCGGCCCCTGGTACTGGGGGGGCTGGCCCTGGTACTGCGGCTGGTTCTGCGGGGGCGGGCCCTGGGGGGACGCCCCCTGGTACTGCGGCTGGTTCTGGTACTGCGGGGGCTGGGAGGGGGGCTGGAAGCCCTCCCGGATCGCCCCGCCCCCGTTGCCGGGGGCGCCCCCCCAGGAGGCCTGGACCTGCGGCGCCCCCTGGGCCGGAGCCTGGGCCTGGTTCGGACCCGCCGGCATCCAGTCGTAGACCTCCGGCTGCTGCCCGTACTGCTCGTCCTCCTTCGTGCGGACCGCGATCCTGAAGGGCTTGTTCATCAGGTCGCCGATCCGCGAAATATGGCCCGGGTCCGGGTGCTTTACGGCCACCGCCACCGCCTTCGCCTTGCGCCTCCCGTAGCGCACCCCGCCCTCGGTGCCCTCCGTCACGATCGTGTCGAAGTACTTCATCCCCTTGCAGTCGCCGTCCTGCACCGTGTAGATGAACTTCAGGCCCTTGGTCTTGTTGTTGTTGTAATGCTGGAACTCCGAGAGGATCACGTCGTAAACCCCCGCCGGCAGGCGCCCGCCGGCCGGCACCTCGCCGGTGAGGTCCCAGTCCACGCGGTCGTCAGCCGCCTCCTGGGAGTTGTAGCCCCCGCTCCAGCTGTTCCCGCCGAAGCCGTTGCCGTTCCAATCGCTCATGGTTTTGTCTCCTCAGCCGAATATCTTGGCCTTAACCCAGGCCAGGTCCGGCTTCTCTATGGGGTCGAGCCGCCCGGAGCGGTCCTTCCCCGGCAGGCCGTCGAAGGGGCGGGTCATGAAAGCCCGGACGGGCTTGTTGTCGTTGCCCCTGACGTCCGTCATGTAGAAAATCTCGTCGAAGAGGGCGAGCACGTCCGCCCTGGTCCTCTGGGAGGCCATCGCGGGGAGGATCTCCCTCCTCTTCACTTCGTCCAGTTCAGTCCGCTCCAGGCACGTCATGACCACGTCGTAGCCCTGGAGGTCGCGGTAGCCCTTGATCAGGGCCATCATGTGGTTGTTGTAGGCGTCCCAGAGCGTGTAGGACTGGCTCCGCGACGGGTACTTGCGGCGGTACGACTCCAGGCAGATGGACGATATCTCCGAGAGCGAGTCGATAAACACCGTCCCGAAACGCCCCGAGTACTCCCGCGTCCGCAGGAGCCGGAAGATCTCGTCCATGTCTTCCACGGAGTCCACCTCGACCCCCTGCACGGCGCCGGAGCAGACCAGGTCCTGCACGCACAGGAGCCCGGACTCCGCCGACACCGTGAACGCCGGGCGGTCCTGCGGGACCGTCCTCAGCAGGGAGGTCTTGCCGATGCCCGGCTTGCCCACCACCAGGCAGGTGAGCCTCCGGTCGGTCAGGGGGGTAATGGCTCTGAGTGCCATCAGGCGTCCCCCCTTCCCGGCAGGGAGCCGAAGAACCTCTCGAACTCGGAGCAGAAGCCCTCGTAGTCCGTGAGGGCGCCGGCCGCCGCCTCGCTCGCCTGTTCCGCCGCGACGTTGGCCACGCGGAGGAACTTCGGGACGTCCAGCCCGATCTCCCCCGCCCACGCCTCGACGTCCGAGGCCCGGCCGGCCAGGACCCCCGCCCGCGCGCAGGCGCGCGCGAAGGCGGTCCACCCGTGGTTCTCCCCGGCGAACAGGAAGGCGGCGCGCCGGACCCCGTCCAGCGCCTCCCGCAACCCGGCCAGGGCCCAGCCCTGGTCCCTCCTCAGCCCCGGCTGGCGCCCCGCCGCGCCCTCCAGGGCGGCGAACGCGGACTTCGGGCCGCGCACCGCCGACATGCACCCGAGCAGGGCCTGCCGGGACTCCATCAGGGCCCGGCACGCGAGGATCACGTCGCGGAAGAGCGAATCCCCCCCCGCCGCGCCGCAACTCTCCGCGATCCCCGCGTTCTCCCGTGCGTTGTCCGCCAACCGGGCCGCCCAGAGGACCGCCCCGAGCCCCGCCGCCAAGCGCGGGGCCGCCTTCCTCGCCTTCAGGCAGACCCTCCCGGCCGCCGTCTGTTCCGTAGCGTACATAACCGTCATGCCGTTTCCTCCCCGCCAGGCCCGCGCCTAGCAGTCCTCCATCGCCTTGAAGGAGACGTAGGGCTTGCCCTGGGTGACCGTCTTCGCCGAGCGGATGGACGCGCCGTGGCCCCCGAACTTCATGGCGCCGTCCACCGTCTTCTTGTCCAGCGGCTCGTAAGTGAACTTGAACACCTCGAAGAACTTCTCGTCGCCCATCTCGATCCGGACGGCGTCCAGGATCTTCTGGTCCCACTTGTCGTTCTCCTTCAGCTGGACCGTCACGGCGTAGCGGTTGCCCGACAGGTGGCCCGTCTTCGAGCCGTTCTTGAACTCGGCCAGGGGGGCCAGCTCTTCCTTGAGGACGTCCAGCTCCTCCGTCATCTCCCTTATCTTCTCGTGGAGCGCCCCGGCCCGGTCCGCCAGGGACACCGCCCTCGACACCTGCAACTCGGCCATAATCCGTCCTTTCCCGGCCTTCGGGCCGGACTCCCCCCTTACCCCCCGTGGAATCCGGGAGGGCGGGAAGGCAGACTGTTTTTGAAACCCGCATTCGGTCCGGGGGGGCCGCCAGCGCCTCTGCCCTCCCGAATTGAAGACAATATACCCACCCAATTCGGGGGTTGTCAAGTTTTTTCTCAGCGCCCCCCCTCCCCGGCCCGCGATATCGGCTGAAACGCAGGCTCCGTGCGGCTTTGCGGAGGGTGGGAGGCAAAGCCGGAACGTCAAAAGATGTTGTATGAAACGCCGGTAAATGGTACTTTCCCTTTATGAAAGCACCTAGCCAGCCGAATAATAAGTATGCCGCTCCGAAGGATATCCTAGGCTCCCAAATGGGGGCCAGACGGGATGCCTTGGGGCTCACTCAGGAACACGTCGCCCAGGCGATCGGCTTGTCCCCGAAAACCGTGGCCAACTACGAACAGGGACTCCGCCATCCGTCGCCCGCCGTCCTCGCCAAGATCGCCGAAGCCCTCAAATGCCCCGCCGATTGGCTCCTGGGCATTGACGGGAAACCGCCGCCCGTGCCGACGGTCGCGGAATGGTTCCGGTCCGTCCTGGGGGATCTCGACTCCATTACCGAAGAAAAGGATCGGGAAGGGATCAAGGCCCTCGTGAAAACCCTCGCCGGCAAGGGCTTCGCCGGGGGGAAGAAAAGGGGGGGGCCCAAGAAGACCTAGGCGGCGGGGAGCGTCTTCCAGCCCTTCCCGGCGGGGCGGACCTGGACGTCCGTTTCCCCGGCGACCGGCTCCCCCTCGGACGTCCGGAAAGCGCCCCCGTCCAGAAACGCCCACCTCATCTCCCGGTCGCACTTCCTGTCGCCCTCGCGGCTCCGCCTGGCCAGTTCGTAGAGCGTCTCCGAGTCGACGAACCTCTTCCAGATGCCTCCCCTGCCGGGGGTGTGGACCTTTACGAGGAGCGACGGCATGTCCTCCGGCGACTGGAGCCCGAAGCCCT
>JAIRZX010000273.1 GCA_031267005.1 Deltaproteobacteria bacterium | reverse complement strand
GTTGGTGTTGAACCATTCCACCCCGAGGGCGGGGAGAGTGAAGCTCGACTCGTAGCTTCCCGGCGGGAGCCCGGCCCCGGAAAGCGATTTCACGTCCGGGGAGAGCTTGACCGTAAACGAAAGGCTCCCCAAGACCGGCTTCTCCGGCACGAAGGCCAGGGTGAACTGGTTAATCCACGCAACCTTCCCCGGAAGCGGCGGGTCCACCGCAAGGAGGTTCTGGTCCGCCTCGTCGAAGGCTCCCAAGGCAACCATGGGCTGGTTGAACATGACCGCCGCCTGGGTGAAGCTCCTCACGTCCCCCTTGGGTATGAACTGCAGCACGGCCAAAGGCTCGTCCGCCGCCGGCAGAGGCGCCGACTGCAAGGCTGCGGCCTCGGGATCCGAAGGCGGGGCCGCCGGCGAGCCGGGAACAGCGTCCCCGGCCGCGGGCGCGGGGTCCCCTGGCCGGGATCCGGCTTGGGTCCCGTCGCCCGGGGGAGGGCCGGATTGGCAACCGGCCGTAAGGAGCGCCGTAAGGAGCGCCGCGGAAAGGAACTGCGACGCGCCGGAAAAGGCCTTGGGCATTACGGGGCGGCGGGGGGAAATTGAGGTCATGTTACACCTGGATAACGCCGGGCCGGAGGCCCGGAGCGAGGGTGGCGCTGCGCGCCTCGTAGGCGCAGGACGACGAAGCGGCGGGGCCATCGAACAAAAAATATTATCCTTTCCGAACAATCGGATCAAGCCTTCCGAGCGGAGCGCCGAACGCGGGGGGCCGGAAAACGCGTTTCCGGCCGCCCGCGAGGCCGGCTCCTGGCCGCCGCCCGAATCCGCGCGCGGAAACCGTCCGCCGCGTTTAAACCACCGCGCCGCCGCCTGCGCGACAAGGCTTCTTGCCGGAGAGAGCCGCCCCCGCTCCCGAATGAACCGTTGATTTGCCGTCCCTGCCCTTTCAAGCCCCTCCCCGCCTTATCCCCCAGCCGCGCCCTCCTCCCCGCCGCCACTTACCCCCTTTCCGACGTCTCGCATTCTTTCCGGACTTGCGGCAACTTAAATTCGCAAGACATCTGCCGCTCCGGGGTCAGATCTGCCTTCCGCCAGCCAGCCCGCCCGCCCGCCCGGCGCGGAGGATTCAATATCCACCCCCGGCACGGGGCTGGCCCCCGAAGCGTCCTGATGCCTCCTTTCGCGGCGGAGGCGGAAAACCCCCGTCCCCCGCGCCGGTTTTTATCCTGAATTCGTTAAATAATTATCGTGAGCCAACTTCAAGATATGGACCAAATTAGAAGGCGTCCGCCTCCTGCTTAGACAATTAGTGGCGGGGAATCATATCAAAACACTTAATGATGGAGCAGTTTAAGGCACATTTTATGCAAAACACGACAGTTATTGTACCCATAACTATAAAAGTATATTATGCCTTTTTTACACAAAATGCGCGTCTAGTTGCAATTTTTAGACCGCTGTCTTTGATAGATTATACGGTTATCCACGGCAACGTTGCTGCAACTTCTTTATGGCGCCGTTGCCCTCACTTCACAGGCCAAAAAAAATACAATCTTGTTTGGATATGGAATAACTATTGCATAATAATGCAATTTTCAAGCCAAGCACAATGCGGAATGCGGCTATTCAGGCATTACGGGCGAAACGCACATCTCCCGTCCGTCAATCGCGAAGAGGCAAGCCACGATGTTCCTCTCGTTCCTGCCGATGGCAATAGACACGCGGACGGGGGTTCCCGATGCCCGGCCGTACTTTTGTTTACGGATTTGGCTCATTCCCGCCCAGGCGGCTTCGCTGCCGCTGCGAGCGTCATCCGCCATCTTCAGTTCTATTACGTACGTCAGATCTCCGCAGACGACTTCCAAGTCGGGGCGGCCGAGGAACTCGTGCTTCTCCGGGGTAACTTTGGCCCCGGCCGCCCACAGAGCGGCGTGGAGAACAGAACGGTAGAAGCCCTCGCCGATTTTCCGTTTAATTTTCCCGGCAAGATCCCAGGCCCGCCTCTGAAGTTCGTCGACGGACAAATCAAAATCAAAAGCATCGCTTACGTCGCGCTCAAAACTTTCCGGCTTAGGCTCCCTGTCGGCTTCAGCATGATCATCGTAGCATATTTCCGAATAAAGGCACCAGAAGAGCTCGACCATGCCGGGAACGTCGCGGGCGGCGAGGAGCTTTCCCAGCTTCTCCCCGGATTCGCCGCCCTTGTCCCAGGAAAGGATTAAGTTCGACAGGAAAAGGGACGAAATGGCTTGGCGAACCTCCAAGTTAGGGTACTCCAGGCAAAACGAGTCCCCGCTTCTGTAACGCAAGGTAAGATAGCCTGCCTGATAGAGGAATCCTTGCGGGGAAGTAATCTGGATATCTCCGGGATTGCTGGCGAAATCGTCATAGACCACCATGCCTTCAAACTGATCTACGGTGAGAGCCGCATCCCTAAGAAATTTTTTTATCAGGCCGTCAGAGCCGGACAGCATCCAGTATTTTCTAAATTTGGATAAATTAAAGAAAGAGAGAATGGAAAAAGGATTGTACAGCTTCTTTTTCCCGTCGAATGAAAACCCGTCGTAATAATCACGGATTTGTTTTAAAAGCCTCTTTTCAGACAATCTAAGCTTTCTTGCGGTGTTCCCGATAAAATAAGAAAAATTGCTCTTCAGCTCCTGCTTGGTGTAGCCCATGAAAGCGGCGAATTCAGAGTCAAGTGAAATGTCGACCAAATTATTGAGCTTGGAAAAAACACCCATTCCGGAAAATTTAATTATCCCCGTAATGAATGCGAACTCGATGTCGTCAGCTCTTGCTTTGATCGCCGTATAAAATGATCCGATCGCGTCGCGCGTATCTGCAAGCAATTTCGCATCGTACGCTGACTTCTCCTTCGCTGAAAGGTTTATAACGGGAGCATCGTATTCGTCTATCAAGAGAACGACCTTTTTTCCGCTCTCCTTGCGAATGTCATAAATCAGGCAAGAAAAGGCATTCGAGTAATCTGCTCCCCGCAGTAAAATATTGTGCCTATCAGCGTTCCTTCCAAGGCAATCCAAAATTTTTTCTGCCAAAATCTCCTTATTGCCGCTATTCTCCACGTCAAGCATATTGAGTCGTATGACTGGGCGGGGAATAAAATCCGGCGAAAGCATGTCTTTCTCCACCGCAAGCCCCCGGAACAGATCCGCCCTCCCCGAGCAGAAGGCGTCAAAAGCCGAAAGCGTAAGCGACTTGCCGAAACGCCGGGGCCGAGCGCAAAAGACGAACTTGCCCTTCTCAATAACCTTCGGGAAATACATGGTCTTATCGACGTAGACGGCGTTTTTTTGCCTCAGTTCTTCGAAATCCGTCCACCCTACGGGAAGAACGGGTAAGTCCTGTGCCATGCTGTCCTCGTTCCGATTATGGGCGTCCTGAAAAGCCGCGGGGACAACTACCCCCACCTCTTGAATAATATATATCGCCCTTGCGTCTAGAGCAAGCCCTCGCTTAAAGCATAATCTGCCGCTGGCAGGGGACCTCCAGGGAAGGCAGGTTGCGTAGGGGGGAGCCATCCGTGCACTCCGCTCCCGCGCTTCGAAAACGAATCCGGGCAAAAACTGGGCCAGGCTGAAGCGGCGACGGCCAGGACGCGGAAAACAGCCAGCCGGGCTTCCTTCTTAAGGGAATGCCCGGCTGGAAAACTCGGAGCTGTCCTTGGCGTGCTGAAGGACTGCCGCAACCGTCCCTGCCCGCTTCATCCCCCGCCGCCGACGCGCCTGGCGCCGCCCTTGCAAGATCCTCCGGGACGTCCGGAACGCAAACCTTGCCCCCGGCCGACTTCACGCGCATCGGGGCGGTTTCCCCGCCCCGGCTCCCGGCCGCCCGGGAGCCCAAGGAGGGCCCGGCGGCGCCGGGGCCGGAAGCGACCGACGCCTCGACGGGGGCGCGTCCTCCTTGGGGAGGGTCGCCGCCTCTGCGGAGGGCGGCCGCGCCGCCAGGGCAATCGGCCCGGAATACTCCGTCAGGTTCAATCCCGGGAACGAACAGGGGCGCAAGGGGAGTCTCAGAAGGGTTCAGCATGCCGTGCGGGCTTGGGGTGATGATGCGGGATGATTTCATTAGCTTTTTTCAGCGTCCGGCTTCCCCTATTTTCAGTCCGGAAACGCCAGGGTAGCGAGCTTTTCCCGGAACGCCTCCATGCCTCCGCGCCGGGCCGTCGGATGTACCCTGTTGCACACGAGCACCATGCCCTCCCGTCCCTCCGGGTCGAACCAGACGGTCGCCCCGGTGTACCCCTTGTGCCCGTACAGGACTCCCCGTCCGGAAGGGCGCGGGGCCGCGTCGAATCCCAGGCCCCTGCGGCCGGGGGACCCGGACGGCCCCTGAAGCCGCATGAACTCCCTCGCCGTCGCCCGCGACGCTAGACCGCCCTTCCCTTGGAAACTCTTCTGGAAGGAGCCGACTATCCTCGCCGCGTCCCCTGCGGCGGCGAAGAGCCCCGCGTGCCCGGCGGCGCCCCCCAGCCACGCTGCGTTGTCGTCGTGGACCCGCCCGGGCGGCACGGGGCCCAGCACGGGAACCCCCGGCCAGTCCAAGGGGCCGCCGCACCTGAAGCCGTCTTCGGTGGGGGCCGTCCGATAGCGTTTCCCCCCGCCCGCCTTTTCCCGCCGGGCGAAGCCCTGCGGGCCCAACGGCTGGAAACCCGCGGCTTCAAGGCCCAGAGGCCCGGCAATCTCTTTCGCGAAAAGCGCGTCAAGGCCGTCCCCGAAGAGTTCCTCCAAGAGGGCGCCCAGCAGGATGAAGCCCAGGTCGCTGTAAAGGGTCCTCCCCCCCTGGGGGAAAAGCGGGCGTTCCCTCAAAATCGCGTCCCGGGCGGCGGCGCGCCTTTCGCGGCGATCGCCCCCCCCCAAAAGGTACAAGGGCCTCCATGCCGGAAGCCCGGAACGGTGGGCCAACAGGTTCCGGAGGGTCAGCGGCGCGGTGTCCGCGGCCCCCCCCCACCCGAAGGACGCGAGGGAGCTGTCCGGCGAGCCTGTAATCCCCCGGTCCCGGGCAATCATGGCCAAGAAGGTCGTGGAGAGCACCTTGGTGACGGACGCCAGGTCGTACACGTCGTCCGGGGCCGTTTCGCTTACGGATCTGGTGACCCCGAGCTTCCCGAAAGGCCGGATATCCCAATCCGATTCCGGAAAGGCTCCCCTGAGGGCCAGGACGCCGCCCGGCGTTATCCCCTCGAGAACGCTTCTTTCCAAACAGGCCGAGATCCCGTCGCTGTCGAAAGAGGGCTTCGTGATGGGCGGCTCCTTCGTTTTTCAGTGCTCCATAACGAAATTGTTTCTTGACTCCCTGGTATCCGAACGTCCGGGCTCCATGCTCCGAAATCCGTCCGTCCTCCTGACCTCCCCCTTAAGCTCGAAAGTCCGGCTCCCGGGGCCCGGTCCGAACCCGTTCCGCTTGGGCTTGGGCTTGGGCTTGGTTGGGCTTGGGCTTGGTTAGGCCTTGTGCTTGGTTGGGCTTGGTTGGGCTTGGGCAAGGAACAAACCACTGCGGGCGCTTATGGCGCGACGGCGCTCCCTGCCTTCAAGGCGCCTACAGGGCCTCCAGCGCCAACAAGTTGTGGAGGGCCACCCTCCGCCTCCCGACCAGCTCGGCGAAATCCGCCCGGAGATCCACGTCCAGCATGTCGCCCCTGAGCTCGGAGATCTCCCGGCGCAGATCCAAACTCTGGCCGCCCCGGTACAGGCGGTAGTCCAAAACCGGGCTGAAGGTCGCGCCGGTCATGCCCACCTTCCCGATGGGCTGGCCCTCGGCGACCCTGGCGCCGGCCTCCACCCCGGGCGCGAAGCCGGAGAGGTGGGCGTAGAAGGTCTCGTAACCGCCGTCGTCGTGGGAGACGACCACCAGGTTGCCGAAGCCGCCGCGGCGGCCAGCGAATTTGACCGTTCCGCCCGCCACCGAAGCCACCGGCACCCCCTGGGGCGCCCCGAAGCGCACGTTGCCCCCGGACTCGGACTTGGGTATGGCGCGGCTGCCCGCGTCGGGGTAGACCGGGGCTACGAGGTTGTACTGCAGCGGCGACGCCCTGAAAGGCTTTTTGACCGACCGGAACTCCATGTCGTAGAAGTTGGCCGACCCCCGCCTCCCGTCCCGGCGGAAGAACTCCAGCTTCCGGTCAAGATTCACGACGCTTACCATCAACAGCGTCGGATCGTCCATGAGCCTCTCCTCCTCCCAACTGGAACGGTAGAGGAGCTGGAAGCTGTCGCCGGCCCTCACGTCAGAAAGGAAGTCC
The DNA here is from genome assembly GCA_031267005.1 of Deltaproteobacteria bacterium. Lineage (GTDB taxonomy): Bacteria > Desulfobacterota > Desulfarculia > Adiutricales > Adiutricaceae > JAIRZX01. The sequence goes on along the minus strand of JAIRZX010000273.1, from coordinate 8,252 downwards.
ACCTGGGAACTCAGGAGATCGGCCAGTTCGGAAGCGGCGTCGGGCGAAAGGCCAGCGTCGGCGAAGGCGTCCAGGAAGCCTCCCCCCTCCCTCACGGTGCCCCGGAAAGCAATCTGCAAATCCAGCGAGGGCGCGGCGGATGAAAAGTACACGAATCCGTTGGGCCCGCCGGGGACGAGCGACACCGGCCTCACCTGGCCCGGCCCCTGGAACTCCACGCGTTCCACCCCGCCGCCTTTGTGCTCGGGGGCCCGGACCACCGTGACCGTCCCGCCTTGCCTCAGCTCAGCCAAGGCGCCTTCCCGCGTCAGGGCTTCCAGGGCCAAGGTGGCCTCGCCCTGCGTCAGGCCCAGCGAATCCAGGGCCTGGGTGAGCGTCCCCCCCTCGGAAACGGTCCTGCTCATGGAAGGCGAGGAAGCCCTGACCCTGGATTCGGTCGAGAACAGCCCCTCCTGCAAGGCCGGCTCGGCCGGCAAGGGATCCCCCCGGCCTACGGCGGGCCGCGCGGCGGAAGCGGGCGCGGCGGCCGACTCGCCTGGCACCCCTCCGGGCCCGTCCGGAGCGACAATGGCGCGGCCCGAGTCCGGGGCGAAGGCCCCTCCCCCGGCGGAGGCCGCCGGAGCGGCGGCCGTCTGGGGGGCCGCCGGGGCTTCGGAATCCGGGCCTTCCTGGAAACCCTGTCCGGAGGCGACGAGGGCCACCCCGTCCCCGACCGCAGCGGACGCGCCTGCCGCCTCCGGCGGAAGGGGTCGCTCGAAAAGGCCCGGGGCGAGAAGGAAAGCCGCCGCGGCCAACCCGGCCAAAACCAGCGCGGCCAATCCCATCCTGACCTTCGCCCCCTTGCGGGCGCGGGACGCCTTCGCGTCCCTGGCGGCCGCCGCGCCGGGCCTCAAGGGCGGGACGGACCGATCCGCCGCGTCCCCGCCGCCGGGATCCTCCCCGAAGCCCCGGGCGCCCTCGCCCGCGCAGTCGGCGGCCCCGCGTCCGGATAAAGGCCGTTCCCCCAGGCCCATGGCGGCCGACGGCCTCCCGCGGCCTCCCGGGCCCCCGGCGGCCGGGGAGTCGTCCGGTGGCGGGGGGACGGGGGGGTCGGAGAGCTTTAAATACAGCTCCCAAAGCCCCCGGAACGGCGCGGAGAGGATCTTCCCGGCTACGGGAAGTATGCCCGCCCTGCGCTCCCTCTGGCCGGGGCGGCGCAGGCGGCGGCTTATGGGCCTCCCGTAGTGGGAACGAGCGGCGGAGTGGCGGTTCCAGTGCGTCATGTGACGGTCGAGCCTCTGGGGATTGGGCTGTCGAGCTTGACTGCGGCGCCCCTGAAGGGGTGCGGATCAAATTACTAGAGCAAGAAAACTAATTGTTGCCCTATGGTAACAAGCGATAAGATTTTAACAGGGAATTTTAATAATTAGAAGCTTTTTTTAAACAATTATGCTGTATCCGTTCAGGTGCGGAGAGGCCCGGTGCCTGGCGGAGGCAATCCGGGAGCGTGGGGCGGGAGGCCGGACGAGGCGGAAAGGGAGCCGCCGGGAGGCCGGGAGGCCGGGGAAAGGCGGTCCGGGACCCGAACGGGGATTGCCGGAGGGCAGGGGGAGGCGAAGAGGGGAAGAGGGGAAGGGGGGGAAGCGGTCCGCCTCCTCAGGAACTGATGCCAGGCCCCTTTATATTGTTGAAAGCTCTTCCCCGTCCATTGTTGAAAACTCTTCCCCGTCCGCGGGGCGGCAGGACCGTTACGACGAATTTATATTTCCCGTGACGCGGAATCCCGCCAGTTCAAGCGGCACTGGCTACAGGCTAAAAAAGTCTTTCTCAAGGCCCTTGGACAATTCGCGCGCCTTGGCACTCAGCCTCGGCGGAAGTCCGGGAACCCCGCTGTTCGGAAGTCCGCGCAATCGCGCGCGGCGGGCGGCGCCCCGCAAGGCGGAAAGTCCGCCCGCCGCAAGGGCGGAAGGGGCTACCGGCGGCGACATATCCGCTCGCGCGCGCGCCGTGTGCCGTTGGAGGCAATCGCCGGATTGACCGGCCCCGGCCGCCCCCCGGCCAATCCCGGTTTCCGGTAAGGCATCCCTCTCGGAAACGGCCCGCTCCGGCTGGAGCCCCCCGTTCCGGGACAGGCTCGCGTCGAGAAAAGCCTCGCCCCCGGGAAATGCGCCCCCTTCGCGTGAAAGCCTCCCTTCGGCAAAGCGCGCCTTCGGGCCGCGGGCTTCCCCCGTCCGGCGCCGGCTCCCCGCCCGTGGTAAAATGCAAGCGTCCCCGCGCCCCTTTCCCGGCGTCCGGGGGAAATTCAGCGATACCCTCGCGGGAACGAAAGGAGGCGTTACATGTCCGGGGTGAACAAGGCTATTCTTCTGGGGCGCCTGGGCAGGGACCCTGAACTCAGGTTCACCTCGTCCGGCAAGTCCATGGCGACCTTCTCCCTGGCCACCTCGGAACGCTGGGGCGACGAAGAGAAGACTGAATGGCACAGGATAGTCATGTACGACCGCCTGGCCGAGACGGCCAACACGTACCTCCGCAAGGGCGACCAGGTCTACCTGGAGGGCAAGATCCAGACGCGCGCCTGGAACGACAAGGCGGGCGCCAAGCACTCCAGGACCGAGATAGTGGCTGGTTTCATGCAGATGCTCGGAAGCCCCAGGCCCCACCCCCACGCGGCCGGGCCAGCCGCCCCGCCGCCCGCCGAGGCCCGGGCTCCGGCCTTCCGGGAGGACGGCCCGCAAGGCGACGCCCGCGGCGCCCCGGAAGGGCAGGGGCCGGCCGCGCCCGCCCAGGCGCAACGGGACGCCACGCCCAAGGCTCCTGGCGTTCCCGGCGGTTTGGCCGGTTTCGGGGCTCCCGGAATCGAGGGCGGCAAGGACCGCGCGGACGGCGGCAAGCCGGGCGGCTTCGCGGACGGCTTCGCGGACGACGGCCCGCTTCCCACCGACGACGACATGCCCTTCTAGCCGTCCGCGGGGCCCCGCATCTGCCGGGCGGGCCCGGCTGCGCGCCTAAGGCTCGGACGGGGCCGGGCGCGGATTTGACGCCGCCTTGGACTTTTCCGCCACCTCGGTCAGGATGGTCCACGAGGCCATGAACTTGGTCGAGTTGCGCTCCGTAACCAGGACCGGGCCGCCCTTGTCGACCAGGGTCAGCGTTGTCATCTCGCCCCCGAAGCCGTCGTCCGGCCCCGAGGTGTCGTTAACGGCTATGTAGTCGAGATTCTTGTCCTTGAGCTTCCCGATGGCCCTCCACAACTCGTGCAGCGGCTCCGCCGCGAAGCCCATCCACACTGCCCCGCTTTTCTTCAGGGGGTTTACCGTCTTCAGGATGTCAGGGTTGAGGGCGAGGGGGAGCCCCTCTGTCCCGCTGTCTTTCCTGACCTTGCCTTTGACGGTTTCGGCGGGCCTGAAATCGGCGGGGGCGGCGTTCATGACGAGAAGATCCGCCTCCCCGGCCAGTTTCTTCACGGCGTCCAGCATTTCCCTGCAAGTGTTCACGTACACGTGCTTGAAGCTCGCCCCGCGAGGCAATCCGGGCGCCACGGCGGCGGGTCCGCTTACGAGGGTCACTTCCGCCCCCATGAGCCAGGCCGCGCGGGCTATTTCCGCGCCCATGCGCCCGGAGGAGCGGTTGGTGAGCACCCTCACGTCGTCCCAGGGCTCGACGGTGGCGCCGGACGTGACGAGCGCTTTCTTGCCCACGAAGGGCTTCGGGCAAACCGCGCGCGCGGCCTCGAAGGCGATGTCGCCCGGCTCGGCCATCCTGCCCGCGCCCTCGTCCCCGCAGGCGAGCTGGCCGGAGGGGGATTCCAGGACCCGGATCCCCGGCCGCAGGGCCAGGACCGCTAGGTTCGTCTGCGTGGCGGGGTTCTCGTACATGCCGGTGTTCATGGACGGGCACACGATCTTGGGCGCGCCCGAGGCCAGAACGACCGCAGACGCGAAGTCGCCCGCCATTCCCGCCGCCATCTTCGCGCAGAAGTCCGCCGTGGCCGGGGCCACTACGACCAGATCCGCCCACTCGGCCCAGGCCACGTGGCCTATCTCCGCGTCGGCCCGGCCCCACATGGACACGCGGCACTCCCCGCCGGTCACCGCCTCGAAGGTGAGGGGCGTGACGAACCTCGTCCCGGCCTCGGTCATGGCGGTCTTCACCACGGCCCCGCCCTTCACCAGGAGCCTGGCCAGCGCGGCGGCCTTGTAGGCGGCGACCCCGCCCGTCACCACGAGGAGTATCCTGCGCCTCTCAAGGGACCCGACGAGGGAGTCGGCCGGTTTCGGCCCCTTGCGGCCGAAGAGGCAACGGGGCACTTCCGCGACCTCGGGGGGACCGGAAGGCCTGCCGGAACCGGCCCCGCCCGCCGGGGGAAACACCGGGCCGATCCAGCCGCCGGATCCCGCGGCGGGGCCCCCGGCGGGTGAAGGCTTCTGGGCGGCGGGCTTGGCTCCGTCCCGAAGGGGCCCGGGCCCCTTCGTGCCCCCCCCTTCGCAAGATCCTCTGTCTGCAGCCATCACATGTCCTCCTCGGAATAAGTGCCTCGCTCGGAACCCTTGCCCCCCCCGCCGCGGATGGGGGTAGTGGAGTACTTCTCGCCGTGTTCCTTCTCTGTGGACTGGTAGACGGTCCTGTGGCCCAAATCGGCCGAAGTGTGCGGGGGGGCCACGTACAGGACGGCGCGCGTCCTCGCGCCGACCGCCAGGGTGAGGTTCTCGGCCACTATGGTCAGCGTCTTGGAGCCCTTGGACCAGGTGGACACGGTGACCTTCCTGGCCGACACCTCGGAGCGGGGGCTCCACCCGTGCGGGGGCAGGTGCCTGTCGAAGTACTCAAGGAGTTCGTCGGTGGAAAGCGAGCCGACGAGCGAAAGCCTTCCCGAGAGCACGTCGCGGCGGGTGTAGAGGACGCTCTGGCCTTTTTCCACCGCCATGTCCCCCGGAAAGGGAACGTCCAAGAAGTCCTGGAAGTTCTCGTCGTCGCGGCGAGCCTCGTCCGGCTTGGTCGAAGTCAACGCCGCGAAGCAGGACACGCACAGTACGATCGGAGCCGCCAGAAGGATAAGCCTCGCCGCTGCGGGTGGCTTGGCGGTTCGGGCCGGGCGCGGGTCAACGGGCATGGTGCCTCCTCAGCTGGGCGTCCTGAGCGCTTAGCCCTGGACGATCAAAGAAATTCGCGTAATGATACAGCGTAAGCGCTACCAAGGGAAGGATCCGAAACCGGAACATCGGAGCCGGAACCAAGTATAGTGCGTATCAAAAACTGGGATCCCAAAAAATTATTGTTACCCGCGCGCTTTTCCCGCCTTTGGAAAAAATTCCCGCTCCGAGAGATATCAGTTATGCCGGAAGGCAACGGTCCCGAAGAGCCGAGGCAGCGCGATGGCGAATCGATTAAAAAAAACTTGCGCCGTCCCGAGCCGGCAGGGGACGTATTGAAGCTGCGGGGGAAGCAAGCTGCAGGAAAAAGGCCCGCGCTTCAACCTTGAAATCGACCGTCCCCGAAATATCCCGGCTTTGACGAGGCGCTCCCCGCGGGCGGGAAGTTCAAGCCCCGCGGGCGCTCCCCGCAGGTGGGAAGTTCAAGCCGCGACGGCGCTCCCCGCCGAAGGGAAATTTCCCGCCCGCAGGCCTGCCCCCCATGGCAACCGCTCCGCCCCGAAGGTTCTTCCGCCGCCGGAAGGCGGCGGGCGGAACCCCGCCGTCGCCCCCCTTCCGCAACGCCGCGAGCCCCATCCGGAAACGCCTTGCCGCCGACGGCTTTGCGCTTCGCGGCCTTAACTGCAATGCCGGGCCGCCGACTCCCGGGCGCGGGCCTGATTGCCGCTGGCCGCCACGGCGCGAGCGTCGCGGCTCGCGGCCGGCTGTCCGGCATAAGGAATTGCGCCGAAGCTTGGCTTCATAGCCTTGCCCTGCGGCGGCCAGACGGCTTGCCCCGGCGGGGGCCAGACGGAAAGCCGCCCGCCGCGCGGCGGGTCAAGGGCGAAGTCCGGCGCCTTTCCGGCAGGCCCCCAGGTGTCCGTTTTCAGAACTCCCTGTTCGAGTTCAGGAGCGCCAGCCGCCCCAGCAGATCCGAGGCCTCGGACTCGGGGAAGGCCCCCAGCGCCGCCGCCGCCTCTTCGGCCCAGCCTGAAGCCTCGGCCCTGGCCTTCTCGACGCCGCGGCCGTCCGCCACCAGGGAGAGGACCTCGGCCCTCTCGTCCGGGGTCCGCTCGGGCAGCGCCGCGAGCGCCTTCAGGCGCGAGGCCTTGGCAACGGGGAGCGCGTCGCGGGCGAGGATAAGCGGGAGCGTTATCCTGCCCTCGTCCAAATCCTTCAAGACCGGCTTCCCCAGCGCCCCGGGCTCGCCTGCGTAGTCGAGCACGTCGTCGGCTATCTGGAAACTCGTGCCGTAGCGGATCCCGTAGCTCCGGAGGGCTTCCCGGCGCTCCGGGGAGGCGCCCAGGAGAATCGCCGGGGTCTCGGCCGCCGCGCTCAAGAGCGACGCGGTCTTGCGCCGGATGATGTCGTAGTAGCCCTCCCTGGTCAATTCAGCGTCGCGGCGGGCTTTCAGCTGGTACAGCTCCCCGTAGGAGAGCTCGCGTATGACGTCGGTCAAAAGGGCGAAGACCTCCAGGCTCCCCCACTCCAGCGACAGCCTCCCGGCCTTGGCGACCAGGTAGTCGCCGGCCAGCACGGCCTCCGGCACCCCGAACTCCAGGTGCGCCGCCCTCCGTCCCCGGCGGGTGTCGGAACTGTCCACGATGTCGTCGTGGAGCAGGGACGCCATATGCACTATCTCGAAGACCGAGGCCCCGCGGAACGCGCCTTCCCCCGGAACTCCCCCCAGGAGTTCCCAGGCGAGGGAAAAGACTATGGGCCTCAACCTCTTGCCTCCCCCGTAGAGGGAGTACAGGCTTATCTCCCCCAGGAGATCGGCGTCCTCCGAGAGTATGCCCCGAAGCGCCAGGCTTATCGCGTCGGCCTTGCCCTTCAAGCTTTCCAGCGCTCCCATGCCTTCGGCCACTAGCGCCCCCTTGGCGCCAGCTGGGCGCCGCTCCCCGGGCCGCGGCCCGGCCCGCCGGCCCGCCGGGGCCCGCCTTCGGCGCCGCGCCCGGGACGGGGCCGGGCGTCCAGGAACTCGGCGGTCAGATCGAAGTCGCCGGCCTTGAGGATCCTGGCCCGCACGATCCTCCCAGCCTCCGGCTGCTCGCCGTCGAAGTACACGAGGCCGTCCGCGTCGGGGGCCTGGAAGCTCCCCCTCCCGCACGCCACCTCGGGGGCGTCCTCGGAAGGGCCCTCGACCAGCACGTCCGCGACGCTGCCCACCCTGGCGCGGTTCAACTCCCTTGACGCCTTCCTCTGGACGGAAGAAAGCGCCCTCCGCCTGCGCTCGGACACGCCGCGCGGGACCTGGCCCGCCATCCTGGCCGCCGGGGTCCCCTCCTCCGGGCTGAACTTGAAAAAGCCCGCGTGGTCCAGGCGGGCCTCGCGGAGGAAATCCCGGAGGATCCGGAAATCCTCCTCGCCCTCCCCGGGGAAGCCGGTCATGATGGTCGTGCGGATGGCCGCCTCTGGCCAGATCCCCCTCACCATCCCCACGGTCTCCATCGGCCTCGTGCGCCCGCGGCCCATCGCCTTCAGTATCCTGGGCGACGCGTGCTGGAAAGGCACGTCCAGGTAGGGCACCACCTTGGGCGCCTCCCTGAAGGCCCGGACGAGCCGGGGCGTCAGCGCCTCGGGGTGGAGGTACATGAGCCTGATCCACTCGAGCCCCGGGACCTCGGAGAGGGCCCGGCACAGATCCCCCAAATCCAGCTTCCCGTCCCGCCAGGCGGTAAGATCCTGGGCCACCAGGGTGAGCTCCAGGACCCCGGCCCCCGCGAGGCGCCCCGCCTCCCTCCGCAAAGCTTCCAGGGGGACGGGCGCGAGCGGCCCCCGGATGGAGGGGATGAGGCAGTAGGAGCACCCGCGCCCGCATCCCTCGGCTATCTTCAAGTACGAGCGGAAGCGCGGGGTGCCCGCGAGCTCCCTCTCCCAGCTCTCGAAGGGGAGCTGGCCGGGCGCGGGGGATCCGGGAGCGCGGGGCTTCGCGGCAATCCCCGCCTCCGTCCCCTCCCCCGCCGGCGGAGCCTCCGCTCCCGCCCGCGCTCCGCCCTCCCCGCGCGAGGGCCCGGCGGGAGGGCGCGAGGGCCCGGCGGGGCCGCCGTGACCCGCCACGGGAATTCCCCCGTGGCCGGGGAAGAGTTCCCTGACCTTCTCCGGGAAAGCCCCGTAGCCGCCCACCGGGATCACCAGGTC
>JAIRZX010000248.1 GCA_031267005.1 Deltaproteobacteria bacterium | reverse complement strand
ATATATTTTTATTGCTGGTTTGGATCGGGTACAGGACGGATCGGCGCTAAGCGGGCGCTGAAACAGGCTTATTATTTGACGCATCCGCCTCGTGGACCGGGCTTGGCGTCCTGGAAAGGAGGTGGCCCCAGCAAAGGGTTTACGGTGGAAAGGCCAGAGCCCGAGCCAGTCAGCGGAAGCCGAAAAGGCGCTTCGCCTTCCCCGGCCCCGCTGGCTTTGCCGTGCCCCCGGCAGCCGTTGCTCCGCCGCGGGCCGCCGGGCCCGTCGCGCCTGCGGCCCGCCCGCCGGGGAGGGCTTAAGCGGGTCGTGAGCCGGGGCGGGGGGGGCCAGGGTTAGGAGGGAGAGCGGGGCAAAGAGAACCGGAGGCCCGGGAGGCGCGGGAAGCCCGGGAGGTTGTTGATTCCATCTGCTTCAATATGAGAACGGCAACCTTAAATTTCGCCCGGCGGCCTTGGCGGCTGCGGGGATGCCAAGCGGGCCCCAACGCGGTTTAGGACGTGCCCAGGACACTTAAGGGCGTTAGCCAGCCGAGCGCGGCGGGGACGTTTCGCTTGCGGCTCTGGCGGCGCGCTGCGGGCGCGCGGGAGGCCCAGCCAGGATCAAAATATTGATGTCAGTGCAAAAAGTTAGGATTGAACTTCACGGAGGCAAAATGCCTCTTCTTATTCAGCGATACCCCTGGCGCCTGATTTTGAGCCGTGGCGCGGATATTTCGCCGGTTTTGACTGCAAAAGACCAATTTCGACGATTTGTTACCCTAGCGAACGAAACTCGGGTCCAGAATGACTTTTTGCAGCGACATCAATATTGCAAAATTGAAAAAAATCCTGGAGCAACGGGAACACGATCGCGTAATAATTCTCCCGCGCGAAGCGCGGGACCGTTTTGGTCCCAGCGGGACATGGCCTGCGTTAAGCGTCCAAAACCATTGGGGAAGGGCGGAAAGGCCGCCGAAAGCGCTAGCGTAATCCGGCCCCGCAGGCTCTCCGCGGCGTCGCCCCCCGGCTGGAAAAATAGTTGGGATTTTCCAAGGCGGGAGGGTTATAATCCGGGCCGATTCGCCATAAAAGGGCCTGCGTCGGCGTCTTCCGGCCTCCCCGGCGCCGGGGAGTCAACGGTTTCCGGGCGAGCTGGCCGGGCAGACCTCGGAAGTCAATGGCCGGGGGCGCCGAGGGGCAGAGGAGCGCCGGCGGGCCGTGGATCGCGGGGGGAGTGGCCGGCCCGGCCCGAGCGGCCGCCGGACCCGGAACGGCGGGATCGGGGGCCTGTTCCCGCGGGATCCGGTGGGTTTTGGGCCCGGTTCAGTCCGATGTTTACAATAATGCTTGACAGAATTTACGCTAATGTTTTAAAGTCTTTTCCTCTTGAAAGGGTAAAAAAAGCATACTTACGCCTTCCGCCCCCTCCTCGCCGGGATCCGCCCTGCGGGCAGGGTTTCCCCGGGCCAGACGGCCTGAGACGGGGGCGCCCCGAACGGCCCGTCCCGCCACTCAGGCGCCCTCGCGGGGACGCGCCAACATAAACCGACAGGGTGACAACATGGTCTTCGACTCCCTGCACCTGGCAGTGATCGTGTTCCTGGTCGCGGCGGTGATATTCGCCGCGTCGCCTCTGGTCATCGCCGCCTTCATAGCCCCGCGGGCGGGCGGGGGGGACTACCGCATGCCCTACGAGTGCGGGATCCCGCCCCACGGCAAGGCCTGGGACCATTACGCGTTCAACTACCACATTTACGCGCTCATCTTCATCGCCTTCGACGTGGACGTGCTGTACCTCTTCCCCGTGGGCGTGGCCTACCGGGCCGCAGGCGGCCTTTTCCCGCTGGTGGAGCTGAGCTACTTCCTCTTCTTCGTGCTCCTGGCCGTCATCTATTTCCTCGCCAAAGGGGTTTTCACGTGGCCGAAAAGAATCTCGCTCTGACCCCGCCGAAGCTCCCGGAGCCCGCGCGGACCACGGGCTGGCTCAAGCCGCCCCTGATCAACCTGAGGCCCGTGAACTTCTTCTTCGACGTCAACAGGGCCATGAGCCTGTGGCCCGTCACCTTCGGGCTCGCCTGCTGCGCCATCGAGATGATGGCCATGTCCATGGCCCGCTGGGACATTTCCCGCTTCGGCGCGGAGGTGTTCCGCCCCTCGGTGCGGCAGTCCGACGTCATGCTGGTGACGGGGACCGTCACCAAGAAGATGGCCCCGACTGTGGTGAGGCTCTACGAGCAGATGCCAGCCCCCAAGTGGGTCGTGGCCGTCGGCAACTGCGCGGTCTCGGGCGGGCCCTTCAACTTCGCGGAGCAGTACGGGGTGGTCATGGGCGTGGACAAGCTGATCCCAGTGGACGTCTACGTGCCCGGCTGCCCGCCGCGCCCCGAGGCTTACCAGGAGGGCATCTTCAAGGTCCAGGAACTCATCCTCGGGAGCCGCTGGTGGCCGAAGGCCGAGGAGATAGTCTCATGACGACGACCGACGCCTGGAGGGACGCCTTCAAGGAGGCCGGGGCCCTGGCCGTGACCAGGCCGGACCCGAAAAAGTCCGGGCTGGCCCTCTCCGCCCACATGCCCGCCGCCTCGCTCGCGCCCGCGGCGGAGAAGCTTAAGGCCGAGGGCTTCACGCTCTTGTTCATCACCACCGCCGACTTCTCGGAGGGCTTCCTCGTCACCTACGTCTTCGACTCGTTCACGGAACACAGGCGCATGGCGCTCAGGGTGCTCGTGAAGGACAAGTCGAAGCCCGAGCTCCCCTCGATCGCCCACGTCTACCAGGGCGCCGAGTGGCACGAGCGCGAGTCCTACGACTTCTACGGCGTCGTCTTCACCGGCAACCCCAACCTCGTGCCCATCCTGCTCCCCGGAGACGACCGCATCCCGCCACCCCACCTCAAGGCCCCGGACGCCATAGCCTCCATAAGGACGCTCGGCTTCCTCGGCGAGCCCGAGTGGGCGGTCGACGGCTGGGAGCTCGCCCCCGAGCCCCCGAAAGCCGCGGCCCCGCCCGCCCCCAAGGCCGAGGCGTCCGGCAAGCCGCCCGAGGCCGGGGCCGCCGGCAAGGCGGCGGAGGCCAAGCCAGCGGACGGCGGAAAGGAGGAGGGGAAGTGAGCAATTTCAGTTTCCTCAACCCCTTCGGGGTCCTGGACGAGCCAGGGACCTACATGGGGGACTTCTACTCCCACAACTTCGCGAAGAAGGCCGCTCCCGGCAACGTCATACTGAACCTCGGGCCCCAGCACCCCTCCACCCACGGCGTCCTGAGGGTCCTGACCGAACTCTACGGCGAGTTCGTGATGCGCGCCGAACCCGTCCTTGGCTACCTGCACCGCTCCCACGAGAAGATGGCCGAGCATAAGACAGCCTACGGATTCCTGCCGAACATGGGAAGGGTCGACTACCTGAACGCCATCGGCTGGAACTGGGCCTACACGGCCGCATGCGAGCAGCTGGCGGGCATAGTGGTGCCCGAGCGCGCCGAGTACCTCCGGGTCATTTCGGCGGAGCTGAACCGCATCTCCTCTCACCTGGTGTGGTGGGGGGCCTTCGTGCTGGACCTGGGCGCCTTCACCCCCATCCTTTACGCCTTCGACGACAGGGAGGATCTCTGCGACATCCTCCAGAGGGTGACCGGCTCGCGGCTCACCATGAACTACTTCCGGTTCGGCGGGGTGGGCGAGGACGGGGACGAGAGGTTCTTCTCGCTCATAAGGGAGTTCATACCGCGGATGCGCGAGCGGCTCAAGATGTACAAGGGGCTCGTGACCGACAACGTGATACTCCGGAGGCGCCTGGAGGGCATAGGCCCCATGGACGCCGACATGTGCCTGCGGTACGGGGCCACCGGCCCGATACTGAGGGCCGCCGGGGTGGGGCACGACGTGCGGAAGTCCGTCCCCTACGGCATCTACGACCGTTTCGACTTCGAGATACCGTCCTACAAGGACTGCGACAACTTCGGCCGCTACTGGGTGCGCATGGAGGAGATAGAGCAGTCCATGAGGATAGTGGAGCAGGCCGTCGAGCAGATCCCTCAGGGCAAGCGCATCATGGACAAGGCCCCCAAGCCGGCCTGGAAGATCCCGGCCGGTGAGAGCGTGTTCTCGGTGGAGGGCGCGCGGGGCGAGATATCGGTCCACGTCATCTCCGACGGCGGCAAGAGCCCGTACCGCGTGAAGCTGAGGGCGCCCGGGTTCTCGAACCTGTCGCTGTTCGCCGAGGCGTCCCGGGGCACGATACTGGCGGACGCCATCGCCATCCTGGGCAGCCTGGATTTGGTCATCCCGGAGATCGACCGCTGAAACGGGGCGGGGGGCCTGACGGCCGCCCCCCCCGGCGCCGCCGCAGGAAGCCCGCGCTTCCCCGGGCGCAACCCTCCTGACAGGGGACCTTTATGGAACTCTCCAACATAAGCGTAACGGGCCTGATCGTCCTGATAGTGGCCTGCCTGCTCGTCATAGCGCTCATGGTCGTGAACGCCATCGTCATGGTTTACGCCGAGCGGAAGGGCGCGGGCTTCATACAGCGCCGTCCGGGACCCTACGAGGTGGGGCCGTGGGGCATCCTCCAGCCCGTGGTCGACTCCATGAAGCTTCTGGGGAAGCAGATCTTCGTGCCTTCGAACGTCGACTTCTTCCTCTTCTTCGCGGCCCCGGTGCTGGCCTTCTTCCCGGTCCTCATCCTCTTTCTCCCCATCCCCTTCGGCCCGGTCCTGACCGCGCTGAAGGTCCCGGACGGGATAGTCCTCATCCTGGCCTTCGCGGGCTTCGGGCTTCTGGCGAACCTCCTCGCGGGCTACGCCTCCAACAACAAGTACGGGATCCTGGGCGCCGGCCGGGCCGTCTCCCAGGGGGTCGCCTACGAGATCCCGATGATCCTGGCGCTCCTGGCGGTCGTCTTCCAGACCGGCTCCATGAACCTTTCCGAGATAGCCGAGGCCCAGGGGAGATGGCCGTGGAGCTGGAACATCGCCTGCCAGCCGCTGGCCTTCTTCATCTACCTGGTGACCCTGGTAGCCGAGACCAACCGCGCCCCCTTCGACTTGCCCGAAGGGGAGTCGGAGCTGACCGCCGGGTTCCACACCGAATACTCCGGCATGGGCTTCGCCCTCTTTTTCCTAGCCGAGTACGCGAACATGCTGCTCGTGAGCTTCGTGTGCGCCACCTTCTTCCTGGGCGGCTACAAGGGGCCCTTCCTGGACGGCTTTTGGTGGACCTTCATCAAGGCCTACGCCGTCATGTGCTTCATAGTCTGGATCCGCTGGACCTTCCCGCGCGTCCGCTTCGACCAGCTGCTCAACATCAACTGGAAGTGGCTCTTGCCGTTGAGCATCTTAAACCTCTGGGTCACGGCGGTCGTGCTGAAGATAGTAGGGCCTTAACGGCCGCGCCCGCCCGCCCCGCCTTCCCCGGGGGCGGCGAAGCAAGCGCCGCGGCGCCCCGCACGGGGCAAGCCCGCAAGCCCCGCCCCGCCCTCGCGGGGCCGCAGGGGCGCTGGACGACACCTTCGAAGACACCTTCAGAGACCTCTTATGATATCAGCCATCTGGGACAACCTGAAAGGCCTGTACAGCCTGCTCGTGGGCATGTGCATCACGGCCCGGTACTTCTTCGCGCCGCGGAAGACCGTCCACTACCCGCGCAAGGTGGTGGACCCCGAGGATCTCGCGGCCTACCGCGGGCCGCTGGAACTCACGCGGGGCAAGGACGACGAGTCCAGGACCCGGTGCATCTCCTGCCAGATGTGCGCCAAGGGCTGCCCGGGCAACTGCATCACCGTCGTCAAGGGCGCGGAGGGCAAGCTCCCCTCCACCTGGCTCTACGACTTCTCGCTGTGCTGCCTGTGCGGGGCCTGCGTCGAGGTCTGCCCCGCCGCGGCCATAGACTTCTCGCACAGGCTCTACCTGGTGACCACGACGCGCGAGGAGCTGGTGATGGACCTTTTGGCCGACCTGAAGTCCAGGGCCGCCGCAGGGCCCTTGAAGCCGGAGGCCGGGGCGCCGGAAGCGCTGGAGGCCGGGGGAGGCGCGGCCGCCGCCGCCGCCCTCGCCGAGGCCGTGAAGTCCTCGAAGGCCGCGGCCGGGGCCGCGGGGTCCGCCGTTCGGAAGGAGGGCTAGACCATGCAGCAGGACGTAACCCAAGGCGCCACGACCGTTCTCGAATACCTGGCGAAGCCGCTCAAGGCCCTCCAGGAGTGGCTCTCTCCGGTTCTGCCCGGCGACGAGTGGGCGGCCTACCTGGCCTTCGCCCTCTACGTGCTCATAATCATCGGCGGGGCCCTGGGGGCGGTCCTCTCCAGGAACCTCATCCGCGCCATGCTCGGGCTGGTCATGACCTTCCTGGGGGTGGCGGGCATGTACCTCCTCCTGGCGAGCCCCTTTCTGGCCTTCATGCAGCTCCTCATCTACGTGGGGGCCGTCTGCGTGCTCATATTCTTCGCCGTGATGCTCACCCGGAACACCGACGGGGGCGAGGAGTCAAGGCTCCCAAGCCTGGGCCAGCTCTTCTACGGGGCCCTGGCGTTCCTCGCCCCGCTGGCCGTGGCAGGGCCGTTCATAGTGATGCACGCGGGCCGCCAGGCGCTCGAGACCCCGAAAACGGAGTCCACCGCCAGCCTGGGCGCGGGGCTTTTGGGCTCCTACGTCCTCCCCTTCGAGCTCATCTCCATAATCCTTCTCGTGGCCATGGCCGGAGCCGTCTACCTGGCCTTCCGCGGCTACGCGCCGAAAAGGGGCGGGGAGAAAACATGACGACTCTCACCTTCTTCCTTCTGGCCTCCCTGCTCCTTTTGGCATTCGGCATCGCGGGCATGATAACCCGGAGGACGCTGGTCGGCATGCTCATATCGGTGGAGCTCATGCTGAACGGGGCCGGGCTTTCCATCGTCGCGGCCTACAAGTCCGTGCCGGCCGCCGACGGGGCGCTGGGCCAGCTCGCGGCCCTCTTCGTGATGGGCCTGGCGGCCGCCGAGGCGACGCTCATCCTGGCCATGCTCCTCGTGGTCCAGCGCCGGTTCGGGAAGGTCACCGCCCGAGACATCTCCGTACTGAGGTAGAGGGCCATGGTCATCGAAACAAGCAAGATACTAATACCGCTTCTGGCCACTCTCGTAGCGCCCTTCCTCATCATCGCCCTGGGCGCGAACCAGAACCGCAGGGAGGCGGTCTCCTTCGCCGCCGCCTGCGTCACGGCGCTGTCGGTCCTGAGCTTCGCCCCCCAGGTGCTGGCCGGGCAGATCCTCCATTACCAGCTCTTCACCCTGCTTCCGGGGGTGACCATAAGCTTCATGATGGACGGGCTGAGCTTCCTGTTCGCCTTCATTGCCCCGTTCCTGTGGATCTTCGCCACCAGCTACAACATCGGCTACATGAGGAGCCTCAAGGAGCACGCCCAGACCCGTTACTACGCCTGCTTCGCGGTCGCCATCTTCGGGGCCGTGGGCGTGGCCACCGCGGCCAACGTGGTCACCCTGTACCTCTTCTACGAGGTAATCTCGGTGTTCACCTACCCGCTCGTCTTCCACCACCAGGACAAGGAAGGCTTCGAGGGAGGGCGCAAGTACCTGGTCTACCTCGTAGGCACCTCCAAGCTGTTCCTCCTGCCCGCCATGGTGCTCACCTACGTGCTGGCCGGCACACTGGAGTTCCCGCTGGG
>JAIRZX010000245.1 GCA_031267005.1 Deltaproteobacteria bacterium | reverse complement strand
TGACGGAATTAAATCTAGTTCCTGAAAAATTCCATGGAGAGTGGAACTACACTTTGTATAACAAATAATCGAACAATGTTTAAATTACTTGTATCATTAATTATTGAACGAAGCCTTAGGATTCCCCCGCCTCAAAAAGGATCACACACCTCAACTCGGCGGAGGCCTGACTTGCCCGAGGCCTGACTTGTCCGAGGCCTGAGGGTCAGCGCATCCTGGGCCCCCTGCTCTCATCGAGGGGCACCGGCGACTTCGGGCTGTCGGTTTTGTGCTGGGAAGGAGGCATCTGCCGTTATGCCACTGATGCGGTCCGGGACGCGGCCCGGTCCGGGGCTTCTTGGTCTGCGTCGGCTGGGGAACCGGACGCCGACCGCCAGGGAGCAACTGGCCTTTCCCGGCACCTTCATGAACCCGGCCGCCAAGCCGTGTTCCGAAAGATCGCAATGAGAGCGGGCACGTGGAGTCATGTGAGATTCCCGGATACTCATGACGCCTGCCCCCCCCGGCAAGCCGACGGCAGATCGATGGGACCAGGGCAGATGAAATGCCCTGACCTTGAAAGTCCCCGATGCCTCCTGGCTTCCGGCACTTCCCGAGCGTCTGCCACGCCGTCCGCATGCCTCCCGCCGTCCTGGTTCTTGCCTGACGACCGCATGGATCACGGAAGATGGCTGCGGCCAGGGCCCCGGCCTGCCGGAGCTTCCGCCTGATTCGTTGGATTTTTTTCCGCGCCACAGTTGTCCCAGTCTTGTTAAACGATTTTTTGGTTATTTGTCCATTTTTCAAAAGCCTTATGGTTTAAGGACTGTTGTTTCAGAACAAACGTCTAATTAATTTACTTAAAATATATAAAATAAATCTTTTCAGTATTTTTTGCAATATTTTATATTATTATATAAAAAATATATCGACCTGGTATTATGTGGTTTTTACAGGAATGTATCTGTTCACGAATTCAAGGGGAGGCAACCCTGTGTCTGGCTGGAGTCGAGCTTCGGGCAGTCGAGAGAGGGGAGGCCGGGAGTGGAGGGGAGGCGGTCACGGGGAGGGCGAGGTGGTCCTGCGGAGGGCGAGGAGCGGTAAGCTCCAGGATTCACCTGCGGATTTATGCGAATAGACACCATAACACCGGTCGATTATGAAAATGCCTTGCCGACATCAGCGAATTTCAGAGTCCGGGAAAGGCTCAAAGACGGCCGTTTGGTTCCGTCCCGCCGTATACGCTGGCCAGCTTGACTGCGCCGCTTCCCTTGGACTTCCGGCGCTCTCGCTGACCATAGAGCCCAAGGTTGCGGCCAGTCCCGCCATCCTCCGGAAGCCTGCGGATCGCTTCGCCGCAGACCCAGCCCGAGCGTGAGGCTAACTGAACGCTGACGCCCAAGGCGCCCGGCGCGGCGGGGATTAGCCGAAAGGCAAGCAAAGGCCATTTAGCTGCTGCAAGGCCAAACATATCGGCCATCCGGCAGACGACGAGAAGCCCGTTGACGACGCAATTTCTCTCCCCCTTCAAGAAGTCCTCGCGGTGGGCATAGCTATCGGAACTAACTCCGGGGCTTAGGTCCAGAACCAGCTCCGGGGCTTTCCCGCCCGGGCCCGCACTTTTGGAGCCGGAAACCGCATGCGCACCGCCCGGACAGGGTCCGCCGCGAATTCCTTCCCTTCGCACGGAGGCGCGGCGTCAGGCTTCCGAGCTGCGGGCCCCCGCGTCGGTCAAGGGCGGGGGCGGCGGCTTCACCGCCGTGCGCCTCAGCGGCAGCACGTACCTTTCCAGAAGTTCTCCCCAGGCCCGGGTCCAGGCGTTGTAGTGGTCGCTTTCGACTCCCAGGCGCCTTAAGCTGCTGAAGGGGCCCTTGGAAGCGAAGACCTTGGACATCTCCGGGGGGATGACCCTGTCCAGGGTGCCGTAGAAGTGCAGCTGGGGGACGTTTAGGATGGAGTCCAGGCGGTCGGCCGGGTTCAGGGATCCGGTAAGCGGCCTGTAGCCACGCGTCTGGACCCACCACTCGGTGTCCAAAAGCCCCGCCACCGTCACCAGAGACAGCACGTCCCCCCTCTTCTCGGCCAGGAGCACCGCGAGCCCCCCTCCCCCCGAGTAGCCGACCAGGTGCAGGAAGTACGCCCCCGCCTCGCTCTTGGCGCGGTCTATGGCGTCCGAGGCCGCCTCCACCACCTCGGGGGCGAGCCTCCTGTCGCTCCACAGCAGACTGTTCTCGTAGGTGGCGTAGGCCGGCACGTACTGGCCGATCCGGGTCAGGTACAATACCGACGGCGCCGGGTCCTGGAGGGCTAGCTCCAGCGCCTGCGGGGTGTTGGGGGTAGGGTCGCGGGAGGGCCTGCCGTTGACTATGGCCCGCCCGTCCCCCTCCAGGTAGACCACGAGCTCGCCCCCGCCGCCGCTTCGCAACAACGCCGCGAGGTGGTAACCCCCCGCCGGGTAGCTCGCCGGGACGAATCCGTGGGGCCCGCTCTTTATGACCAGCCCCTGCCACAGATTCGGCGAACTCGAGGCGCAACCCGACGCGGCCAAAGCCAGGAAGGCCGCAAGAAGCGCCGTGAGGGCCGGGAGAAGCGATGGGCGTCTGGTGGGCATGCGCTGGAAAGGGGCCTCCGACCTGAAAGTGGATTAAGTTGGGTTGGGGGTTACTGGGACCTCATAGCCTTGAACGGCTTGAAAGTCTTTATATGCTTGAAAGTCTAGAAAGTCCTGAAAGGCTTGAACGGCGTGAAAGACCTAAGCGGCATGAAAGCTCTGAAAGGCCTGAAATGCTTGAAAGGACTTAACTCGGCTCTAAGGAACCTTTCCGTTGGGAACCGCTTGCGGATCTTCGGGAGCCGCCGACGAGCCCCGCGTCCGCAGACGGGATAAACTCGGACAGGATACGGAGCCCTCGGCTTGAAGTCCAGCTCCCGTCAGGAAAGGCAAAGCCGTCATGGAAGGCAGGGAAGTCAGCGGCAGGGAACGGCAAGAGGCCCGAAGGTCCGGCCTCCCCTCAGGCGAGCTCCCTGCCCTTGTCCGAGGCGGCCTTCAGCGCGGCGTGGAAGAGGGCGTTTATGGCCCCCTCCTCCAGGACCAGGAGCCCCTCGGCGGTGGTGCCGCCCGGCGAGGTCACCTGGTCGCGCAGATCAGCCAAGTTCTGGTTGGGCCGGGCCAGGGCGGCGGCGGCGGCGCCCTCGCAGGTCCGGACCACGAGCCTGCGCGCCTGGTCCCAGCCGAGCCCAAGGCGGACGGCCCCCCGGATCATCGCCTCCATCACCAGGAAGAAGTACGCGGGCCCTGATCCGGAGACCGCCGTGCCCTGGTTGAACATGGCCTCGGGGATGTCCATGACGTCGCCCACGGCGGAGAAGATCTTCCGCGCGTTGTCCATATCCTCCTTGTCGGTGGAGGGGGGGGCGGCCATGAGCGTCATGCCTTTGCCCACCAGGGCGGGCAGGTTCGGTATGACGCGGACGAGCGAGCAGCCAGCGGGCACGAACTCCCCCAGGGTGGCGAGCGTGACGCCCGCCGCGATGGAAATCACCAGCTGGTCCTTCAAAACCTCGGCTATCTCGCCCAAGGCCCCCCTCACCTGGTGGGGCTTCACGGCGACGATAACTATGGGGCTCCTCTCGGCGAGCTTGAGGTTGTCCGGGGCGACCGTTATTCCCCTTCTCTCCCTGAAGCCCTCCAGCATGGCCTCGGCCACGTCGGAAGCGAGCTGGCGCTTGTAGGGCACGAGACCCGACTTGTCCAGCCCCTCCGAGATGGCCTGGGCCATCCTCCCGTACCCCAGAAAACCGACCAGAGGCGCAGTCATCCCGGAAAGCCCCCGTTTCCGGGGCGGGCCGCTGCCCGCCCCCGCTGTCTCGCGAGCGCCTTCCGGCTCCCAGGCCGCTCGGGCAAAGGCGCGCGCTTCCGTTCAGGAATGGCGCCGCCGCCCGTGAAAGGCGTCCGCGCCAGTTGACGATAATGCTGCCCCGGCCCGGAAAGGCACCTTCGCCCCCCCCGCTCGGCCCGGGCGAACTCCCTAGGCTCCGGCGGCCCGCGAAACATTCCCCGGAAAAGGGATTTTTGGCCCGTGACAATCGAAAGCGAGGCGTCGAATCTCAGGCCCAAGGCCGTTGGAGCTATGGCGTTTGAAGCCGGAGCGGGCCGGGCCGTTGAAGCCGTGCCCTTGGAGCCCGGCCCCCGCAAGCCGGGGAGGAGCGGAAATACAGGCCCCCGGCGGATAGGCGGCAAGAGGGCAAGAGGCTCAGGCGGCAAGAGGCTCAGGCGGCAAGAGGCTCAGAGGGCAAGAGGCTCAGAGGGCAAGAGGCACAGGCGGCAAGAGGCTCAGGCGGAAAGAGAGAGAGGCACAGGCGCCTGAAACCCACGGGCGGATTAGGCGATCCGGCCCGGGCCCCGCCGCGGGGGCCCTGGCCGTTTCGCCGCTGGTTCGAGAGGGCGCCCGCCCGCCGGGGCTACTTGGCCTGGGCCTGGCAGGCGGTGATGGCAACCGTGTTCACGATGTCGGGGACCGTGCACCCGCGGGACAGGTCGTTTACCGGGGCGTTCAGGCCCTGGATGATCGGGCCCACGGCCACGGCTCCGGAGGTGCGCTGCACGGCCTTGTAGCCGATGTTCCCGGCGTTCAGGGTCGGGAACACCAAAACAGTCGCGTTGCCAGCCACGGGCGAGCCGGGCATCTTGCTCTTGGCGGTGCGGGCGTCCAGGGCGGCGTCGAACTGCATGGGGCCGTCCAGGGCCAGGCCCGGGTAGAGCTCGGGTATGCTCTTTTTGGCTATTTCCACGGCCTCCTTAACGGCGTCCACGTCCGGGCCCGTCCCCGAGGAGCCGGTGGAGTAGCTCAGGAGACCCACCCTGGGCTCGACGCCGAAGGCCTTGGCCGTCTTGGCCGAAGTGACGGCGATCTCCGCCAGCTGCTGGGGGGTCGGGTTGGTGACGATGGCGCAGTCGCCGAAGACCAGCACCCGGTCCTTCATGCACATGAGGAAGACGGAGCTCGCTATCGAATTGCCCTTGCCGGTCTTTATTATTGAGAGCGCCGGGCGGATGGTGTCGGCGGTGGAGCCGGCGGCGCCCGAGACCATGCCGTCGGCCTTGCCGGACTTGACCATCATGGTCCCGAACCAGTTGCGGTCGCAGAGCTGCTCCTCGGCCTTCTCCGGGGTGACGCCCTTGGCCTTCCTGAGCTCGTAGAACTGGTCCACAAGCTCCTTGCGGAAGGGGGCGGCCTTGATGTCAAGGAGCTGGGCGCGGTCCAGGTTCTTCAGCCCCAGCCCGGCGGCCTTCTTCCTGATGGCTTCCGGGTCGCCCAGGATCACTATGTCGGCGAACTCGCGGCGCAGCACCGCGTCCGCGGCCTCGAGGATCCTGTCGTCGTCCCCCTCGGGGAGCACGATGCGCTGCTTGTTCGACTTCGCCCGCTCGATCAGATCGTACTCGAAGCGCTTGGGGGTGACGTTCGAGGGAGTGAAGGCGACGACCTTCTCCCCCAGGGCCTTGAAGGCGTCCTGGGCGGCTGAGACGGAGGGGATCTTCACTACTGGCACGCCCAGAGGCGCGAGATGCCGCTCGGCGTCCCCGTCCTTGACGTCGCCCGAGAGCACCAGCTGGACCACCTCGGCGCAGGCGTTCCGGTAGATCCTGGCCGTTGTCGCGGCGCATACGGCGCACTCGGACACGACCGCCACCGGGGAGGCGAGGTTCGCGGCGAGGATCCCGTCCAGCGCCTGGAGGCCCAATGCGCCCCCCATGTCGAGATCCGCGCCCTCCACGGGAATCCCCGTGAACTTCGGGGCTAGGGCGTGGAACTTCCCGAGCACCTTCTCAATTACGGCGTTCTCGTCCCCGCGGTTCAAGAGCTCCACCGCCTCCATGAACTCCACGCCGTAGAGCTCGGACTCGGCCACGCCCAGCTTGGCGGCCTTCTGGGAGAGCCTCTCCTTGTCGGCGTCCGAAATCACCGTCTTGAACCACCCGGGCCTGTCGGGGGCGGAGTGGCTCGCCGTGAGCGCGTCTATGAACTCTTTCTTAAGCGCGCTCGCTGGCGCTGCGACGAACAAGCTTCTGACCATGGATCGCTCCTGTTCTGGACCGCCGGGCCGTCCCGGCTGGCGGGCCTCGGGGAAGGGTATGACGCCGCCCGGGGAGCCCGGGCGGAAGGCCCGGCCGGGGAACTCCTGGCCGCCGCGGCGGACGGGGAGGTCCGGGGCTGAGAGGCCGCCTTCGCGGCGGCAGGGGTGCGCGGAATTCGGGCCTGCGGCCGCGGAGGCGCAGGCGACGGGGCCGCAAGGAAGTGCCGACGCCCAGGCAGACGGCCCGGGGCGGGGAAGAAACGCCTGGGGAGTAATGGCCTAAACATCGAAATAATATGATTTTCTCCGCCACAGTTTAGCAAAAAATGCAGTTTGCTGTCCAGAGAGGGAGGGGGGGCGGCAAGCGTCACCGGGCGCCTCCCGGCTACCGGACGAGGAGCGTTTGCCGGTCCTGGAATTTCACCGGCAGACGCTTTGAAGCGGCCCCGCGCCGCACGCCGACGGTGCCCATGCCAACGCCGCCCGCGCGGCCCACGCCGCCCCCTCTCCCAACGTCTTGCATACCCCCTCCCGCGCCATGCCGCCCTCTCTCCATGCGCCTTGCCGAAGCGTCCGCTGGGCACCCGCTCAGCCCTGCCGAAGACGGTCGGTGGCCCATCCCCCTTTGTCGCGGCAACGGAGCGGCCTTTCCCACGCGTCGACGGGGCGGTCGCGGAGCTGTACTATCGGTACATAGTTCATTGTTACCAAAAAATATTTTCTGATATATCTAAAATATGATTAATAAGATGCGACAAATAGCCAGTAATATGCCAATATACCTTACGTGGGCCCCGGGCCCCGGCCTCGGACTGGCGCGAGTGCCGCTGGCGCCAGGCAAGGGGACCGGCCCGTGCCCGAAGAGCCCGGCCCCCAGAACCGCCCCGCGCATCAGGGCCCCGCACCACGCCGCGCCAGTGGGCACGCGGGCTTCTCTAACGTCCGGCCGCAGTCTCGGCCTACCTTAAGGCCAGCCCGCAAGTCGCTGCCTGCCTATAGGCCAGCCCGCTGGGCCGGGTCCCCGCGCGGGGCGACGCGGCTCCGCGGAGCTTTTTTGCCCGATTCCGCAGTAGCTGTGCTATAATGCCCGGACCAGCCACATGCCCCTGCCGTCGCAATCCCTTGACGCGGCGGTATTGCGAGGGATCCGAGAACGGAAACCACGCCGTCTGCCCGCCGGGAGCCTCCGCCGGGAATCGCCACGCCCGGCCTGGCCGGGACGGCGGGGGGCGCGAGGCTGCCGGAGTCCCAGGGAGGGGTTCCGGGGCGGACCGCCCGCCTTACCGGCGGAGGGCCGCCGCAGGCCGGCACGGGCCGGCGCCGTCAGGATTATTTACTATTATGAAGGAACTAGCCGCAGGCGGGCACGCCGCCTTGGAGGTAAACCCGGACGGCGTCGGCGAGGCCGACGTCGTCATGGGCCTGTACGCCGCGAACGACGCGGGGAACATGGAGCTCGCGGTCGCCAAGGCCTCGGGCGGGGCCGCTCGCTACCACCCGGAGCTCAAGAGCGTGCTGGTGTGCTCCGACGCGGCCTCCGGCGACGGGACACGGGAGGCCTTCTTCGCCGCCCCCTGCGAGACCCCCAGGGTCTACGTGTCCACCTCCGGCGACCCCGCCGAGAGGACCAAAAGGACGCGCTTCTTCAACATAGTCGCAACGGCCGCGAAGCTCAAGGCCAAGGCGGTCGTGACCTTCGAGGCCTCCACGGCCACCATCAAGAAGACCTGGTACCCCAGGCTGCTGGACCCGATACTCGAAAACGGCGCCTGCTTCACCTCCCCGCTGTACTCCAGGCACATCTTCGATCTCCCCATCACCTACCTCCTGAGCTACCCCCTCTTCCGGACCCTCTTCGGCAGAAGGCTCAGGAACCTGCACCTGGGGGACTGCGCCTTCTCGGGGGAACTGAACGGCCTTTTCCTGAACACCTCCCGCTGGCCAGCGGAACCCGCCTTCTGCTCGACAGAGATAGCCACGGCCGCCCTGGCTGTCTCCAGCGGCCCGGTCTTCCAGAGCTTCATGGGGGACCCGAGGGTCAGCCGGGAGCGCCTCCCGGTGGACACGGGCATCGGAGCGGAGTTCTGCCGCACCCTCAGGTCCTTCTACCAGATGATGGAACTCTATCCGGAGCTCTGGAAGAAACCCCGCAACTCCCGCCCCACCCCCGTTACCGGCGCGGACATCAAAGCCGAAATACTCCCATCCCGCCAGCTCGTGGGCGCCCCGGCCGCCTTCCAGGCGCTGGTGGCCAACGCCGCCATGGAGACCCGCGGCGTCTGGGAGACCGAGTTCTCCAAGCACATGGGGCTCTGGAGCGTTTTGAAGGACCCCCCCGCCGCCGGCGTCAATGTCCCCGCCGCCGACTGGGCAGATCTCCTCTTCCGGGGCGCCGCGGCCTACCGTTGCCTGAAAGGCGAGGGCGAGATGGTGATCCGCGCCTTGATGCCTGTGTTCCTGGCGCGGCTCCTGGACTACAAGAAGCTCACCTCGTCCGCCGCGGCCTCCCAGATAACGGCTTCGATCGAAAGCGAGTGCGAGGTCTTCGAGAAGGCCAAGCCCAAGCTCGCGGCCCTCTGGGGGGACTGAAGGGCTTTCCCCGCCCTCCTTTGCCCCCGACCTGCCGGG
Source organism: Deltaproteobacteria bacterium (assembly GCA_031267005.1). GTDB lineage: Bacteria > Desulfobacterota > Desulfarculia > Adiutricales > Adiutricaceae > JAIRZX01. Next base: position 428 of record JAIRZX010000245.1, on the reverse strand, counting down.
TCCGGCCTTCTGAACGGCCGCCCGCCGCGGCTTGGCCCGCCCGAAACAGGCCTCCGCAAGACGCCCCTCCCCCGAGCCCCGCCGCGGCCTTCAGGTTCCCGGCGGGGCCTTCCATTTCTGAGTTCCGCCGCGCCGTTCCCAGCTCGCCACGCATTCCTCCCCGGCGGCGTACGGCCCGCCGGGAAAGTCTGCCTCCGCCTCCGCGCCTATCCCGTCCCGCCCCCCTTCCGCCCGGGCCTTTTCCCCCGCCTCCGCCCTCCACCCAGTCCGTCCGTACAGGCCTTGCCGACTCCGCGATCCCGTCCACCAGCGCCTTTCCTCCGCCTCCGTGCTCCCGTCCGCGCTTCCCGTCGCGTCCCGGCCCGTGCCGGGCCGTGCCGGGCGGGGGGGGGGGGGGCGGGGGGGGCGCGGGGCGGGGCGGGGCGGGG
>JAIRZX010000184.1 GCA_031267005.1 Deltaproteobacteria bacterium | reverse complement strand
GGGAAGGGCGAGCCTTCCCCGAACTGCGAATCCTCCGGGAAGGGCGAGTCTTCCGCGAGGGGCGAGTCCGACGAACGAGGCGCGCCCTGGAGTGGTTCGCCGGATGTCCGAGGGCACTCCGGCGTCCGGTCCGGATTTGAGGGCATGTCATCGGTAAGAGGCGCCTTCACGCGGGTGGCGCCGGGCACCCCGGCCTCGTCAGAGACGGCGTCAGGCGAGGGTTCCAACGCCGTCCCTTCCGATGCCTGGGGTTCCTCCCGCGCCTGATTCTGCTCTCGCATTTTGTCCTCACGCCCTATCTCCACGGGCGCCGCCTCCAAAGCCTCCGCCAATAAGGCCTCGTTCAAAGCTGCCGCTTCGTCGTCGGCCGAAGCCGCCACGGCCAGGCCGACGGCGGGACGTCCCGTTGCGAGTCGGGCGGCGTAAGCCTTCGCGGCACGTTCGGCGGCGGGGCGGCGGCGGTTGCGGACGGGGTCGGCGGGCCGCAACTGCCCGGCGCCTAACGGGAAGAATTCAAAGCCCGTGCCCGTGAACTCGATGCTCCCGTCCCCGGCCAGCGAGCATGGCCTCACGTCGAAGGTGCGCACGAAGATCTCCGCCCCCCTGGCGAGCTTCGCGCCGTTGAATGGCGCTATCTGGCGGCCCCGCAGGCTGAACAGGAATCCCATGTCGTCCTGCGGAACCGAGTGCGACGTTTTGAGCTGGACCTCTATGCCGCCACCGGGGGAGTGCGCCGAGCCCGCGAACTTCGCCTTGATGAAATGCAGGCTTGACGGGGGGATGCCCGGGGCAATCTCCAGGACCCCCATCGGCGTCAGGTGCGAGATGAAGCTGCCTGACAGGCATCCGGAGCCGCTGGGCTCGAAACGGAGGTAGCGGGTCTCGGCTATCACCACTTCCCCCTTCTCCCCGTTCGCGCGCAGGAATTCCTCGGCCTTCCTGAAGTCGAAGATGAGCACGCGGTGGCGCGGGAGCCCGTCCCCGCTGTCCGGGCCAGAGAGCGTCACCTCAATAGGCGAGTACGGCGAGTCGTCCAACTTGCCGAACCCCAGAATCCTTCCAGCCACGAAATTTACCGAATCGATGGTCATAAGCGCCTTTCCCGGCCAAAGACCGGAGCGTCAGGCGATTGCTCGCTCGCTTTCTCGTTAGCTTGCTCGTTATCTCGTTAGCTTGCTCGTTATCTCGTTCGTTTGCTCGTTATCTTGCTCGCGGGCTTGTTAGCTCGTTATCTTGCTCGCGGGCTTGTTAACTCGTTATATTGCTCGCGGGCTTGTTAACTCGTTTGCTCGCTTGAGTGCGTATCCGCGCGGAAATTTTCGAAAGCCGCAGCATAGGGAAGGGCAGAAGCTTTGGCGAGCCAGGCGTGGCCCGTATCTGCCCATTATTCCTCAGGCTTTTTAATGAGCGCGAGGGTTGACCTGCGGGAAAATCATCGAATCAGGTTTGGCCGGGATGTATACCGCCAGTCTTCGTCTTTCAGGCGTCTTCGTCATTATGGCGTCTTCGTCTTTAAGACGACTGAAAAACTTTGCGTCAGTTCAAGCCTGATAAGACGCACAGTGATTGTTGCTTCCACAGCGCACACGCAAGCCATGGAGGCTGACGTTCGCTACAGGCATTTCAATGGACTAAATCGTTCAAGGGTGCCGATGCTCGCGGGCGCCTGAACCCGAGGACTCTTAACCCATGAGCAGCCGCAGGCGGATGGCAGAATTCTCGAAAGCAGTTCCGCCAACGCAATCCAGCTGGATTTACGCGCGTCGCTCAGGCGGCTCGCGTGCGTGCGCCGGGTGGCTTCTCCTCAACATCAACATCAACATCAACATCAACCTCCGGTGAAATGAAATATCCATCAGAAATTTAAGCCGTAAACTCATGGAACTAGTCCTGGCGTATTTGCAGCAGGCGGAGCCGGTAGGCTCGGCCAGGCACCGCTCTGGGAAGCGTCATTCAGGGTGGTTTCAGCCGTTGCCGCCGTTGTCCGGTCGCGAATATTTCTTTCGCAGCCACCATATACTGAAGCTTCGCTTTTTGCGTATCATTTACCTGTGTCATTAAAAATCCATTTCCGTAGAATGCCTTGGCATGTCCCGGGAATTAATCAGCCGTTGGCCGTATAGTTTAGTTCCTCCGCCATCCGAATCGCGGCGCCTAGCGTCGCGAATCACTTTCCGCATTTCTTCGCCAACTGCTCCTTGACATTCCTCGACAGTTCGGCCTGGATAAATTCTATTTTCGGCATGAAGCGTCCGTCGTGGCCGCCGTTTCCGCCGACAGGCCCCGTTGCCCCGCCGACGGCGCGTCCCTTTTCCTTTCCGTTTCCATCAGTTTTTCCGTTTCCATGATCACATTCTGCATCCATTTCACCCGCTCCAGCCGCCCATGCCGGTTTCGGGTCATGGTCCTCGTAACCCAGCGCGTCGTCGAAGCTGACCGGCCGTACGACCCCGCGTCCCGCTTCAGCGCCGACATCCCCGCCCAATCCCCCGCCTTCCCCCGCTCCCTGAAGCGGCACCCCGTCGTTCCTTGCTCTGCCCGCGGATTCCTCCGCTTCCAGGCGGTCCAGCTCCTCCCTGACGCCGCAAGGGCCCTCGCCGCCAAAGCATTCCCCCTCCTCCCGCCCGCGCCCCCCTTTTCCGGCGGCGCCCGCCCCCGCTTCCCCCATCCGGCCGTGGCCTCTGGCTTTCGGCTCCTTCCCGCCGCCGTCGTCCGCCTTGCCCCCGGATCCTACTTTCTCCCAGGAAAGCCCCAACTCCCAGCGGGCTTCGGCGCCTCCCGAACGGCCTGTTCCGCCTATTGCCCCCGATCCGCCCGGGCCGCGCGGACCTCCCGAACCGTCTGAACCGCCCGGGCCGTGCGGGACTTCCGTTCCGCCCGGGCCGCGCGGGCCTCCCGATCCGCCCGGGCCGCCCAGGACTCCCGATCCGCCCGAACCGCCCGGGCCTCCCGATCCGCCCGAACCGCCCGGGCCGCGCGGGACTCCCGTTCCGCCCGGGCCGTATAATCCGGCCTCGGCGGACGCCGAGTTGCCTCCGCCTTCCCCCGCCTCTTCGCTGCCCATGATGCCTTGGTAGCCTCCCACGCCGCCCGTGCCGTCATCGGCGTCCGTCCCGTCCATCCCGCACATGCCGCCCCGTCCGCCTCTAGGCCCCAGCTTCCTGCCCCAGTTGGCGGCGGCGTCTATCTGCAGGCCGGCTCCGCCGGTTCCCTCCCGTAAAAAGCCGTAGGGCCCGTAAGGGCCTTCCCCCTCCGGGGGGAGCCAGCCCTCCATCCGCAGCGAGGAGGCCAGCCCCTTCAACGCCGCCTCAACGTTGACGCGCTTTAAGGTCCCGCCTTTCCTGGTCTCCGCGGCGTAGTGGCTCCAGACCCCCGCCGCCTCAGTCCAGGCGGCCCGGCCCCCCAGCTGGTTTAACGCGTAGAAGAGCGTCCTGTCCGTGGGCTTGAGCCAGATCCACAGCGACGAGGGTAGCGTTCCTTTTGCCCTCGCGAGCTTCAGGAGCGCGGTGAACCAGACGTTCACGAAGCTCCGGTGCGCGTCCAGCGCAGGATGCCTCAACGCGTCGTAGCGGGAGGCCGCCTCCCGGGCCCACGGGGCGGGGAACTCCCCCGCATCGGGCTCCCAGCCGTCCGAGAGCCTGTCCAGGATGCGGTAGCACTCGTCCTTGCGGTCGTCCGCGTGGCAGAGGAGCGCCGCCGCGAGCGCCGCTTTCCAGTGGGGGAGATCGCCGGGCCTGCCCTCGAAGACGTCGCCCGCCTGGAGGGCGAAGACATGCGCTGCTGCCCCTATGTCCAGCCGGTTGCGGTCCGCCCCGAGCGCCGAGCTGCCCTTGAACCCCAGCCCGGTCTCGGGGTCCACGAGTTCGGGCAGGGTCCAGGGCCGCCCGGACTCGTTTATGAGCAGTCGGTGCCGCGCGCAGAACTCGACTGGCGATTTCGCGAGCGCCCAGCCCCCCCGGACCGGGCTTTTCAAGGTAATGGGCCCGGTCTTGAGTATCGGCCTGAGGCACGGGAACTCCTTAGCGTTGTTCTCCAACAGCGACAGCATGCCAAGCTCCCTGCGGTAGACCCGCCCGGGATCGCGTTTCAGGACCTTCAGGAACATTAAGGCCGAGAGCGCCAAAAACGGGAACCGGTAGCACTTGCCGGCGAAGAGCATTACCTCCGCGGCGCCGGGGCGGGAGCCGGCGGCGGACGGAGGCAAGGAGCCTTCCTTGAAGGGACCGTCCGGGGAAGGCCGGTAAGGGCCGGGCACCCCGTCCCGTGCGCCGTCCACGCCGCTGGCCGGGTCCCAGTCCAGATCCCCGTCACGATCCAAGTCCCGTTCCCGGCCCCCCCCTTCCCCGGCCTCCCAGGACGGATCCGAGCCGTAAGCAATCCTGTCCCTGAAAGCCCGCACCTCGGGGAGGAATCCCAGGGGAGCGAGCGCCTTGTCCCCCGCCCACACGACTGCCGCCGACACGCGGGGCTCAGCCATGCCCCACAGGATCGGGACCATCACGGCCGCGGCCACGATGGCCCCCAAGGCTCCGCCGCCTCCCGCCGCCCCCGCCCCGGTTCTGTAATCGGCTGACGACAACCTGCCTCACCTCTTGCCGGGGGCGGGGGAGCCGCCCTTCCCGCCCGCGGCCGTATCGGCCTTCCCTGCCGCGGCCGTATCGCCCTTCCCGCCTGCGGCCTTCCCGGCCTTCCCGAAGGACGCGTTCCTTCCGCCAGTTACCGCCGCGACGCTTGCTGGGGCTTTGGCGGGAGTAACCCCCCTGCCCTTCTCCGCGGCGGGCGTAACCCCCCTGCCCTTCTCCGCGGCGGGCGTAACCCCCCTGCCCTTCTCCGCGGCCCCTCCAGCCCGCCCCGGCTTGCCGGAGACCACGGACATGCCCGCCACGCGCCCCCCTGCCCCGGTGAGCGCCCTGCCTTGCGGGACGCCCCAGCCGCCCGGACGAACCGCTCCGTGCGGGTATGAGCCGCCGGGAAGCGCTCCGGTCGCGGCAAAGGCGCTTTCGCCGGGCGCCGGCGCGAGGGCCGCGAAAGGCTTCCCTGTCTTGTCCCGCCCTGGGCCGGCTGCGGGGAGGATGACCTTCGCGAGCCCCCCCCCGGAGGGGTGGCGCGCCGCGGGCTTCGAGCCCGCCGCGCGTCCCGCCCCGGCGGCCTCAGGGGCAGGCGCCTGGGCGGCTCTTGCCTTCCCGTCCGAGGCGCCCAGGCCGCCCCCGGCGCCTGCGGACCCGGCGCCTGCGGACCCCGCGCCGCCCAGGCCGCCCGCGAGTTCCGCCACCCGCGCGTTGGCCTTGGCCAGGGTTCTGTCGACCTCGATGCCAGGCGCCCTGTCCATGGCGGCCTTCAGGTAGATCTGCCGTCTGCCCGGCTTCCGGGAGTGGTAGCTCATAAGGGCGTCCAGCCGCCCTCCCCCCTCGGCCAGGGCCCCCTTCAGGATCCAGGCGGCCACTGCCACGTTCACGCAGCCGTTGTCCCTCAGGATCTCCTCGGTAACGCCCAGCTCCTTCAAGCGCGGGAGCCAGAAAGTGTTCACCTGCATGGGCCCGAGATCCCTGGTCCCGTTGGAGTTCGCGCTGGCCATGCCCACCTTGCCGCTTTCGGTGTCCATCACGACTAAGAGCATCGCGAGCGGCACGTCGAAGCGCCTGGCCGAGTCCGCCAGGCACCTGTAGGTGACGGGCGCGAGTTCCGCCCTGGCCGGGGAGGCGCCGAAAAAGGCTATGAACAGGCCGAGCGCCCCCAAGACAGCGGCCGCGGCAAGGGCGGCCGCGGCCGCCGACCTGGCGGCGGAGGCCCCCCTGCGCCTGCCGGGACCGGCGCGGCCGGCGACGCGGGATCCCGGGCTGAAGCGCCCGGGCCGGGCCCCGGGCTTCGCCCGGAACGGCCGGCGCCCGGAGCCCGAGCTGCCGGCGGGCCTTGACCGGCTCCAGAGGCAGCCGTCCGGGCTGTACCCCGACGGCCTCGCGTTCCCGGTCCCCGGCGGGTTAGCGGGCCTGGCCGGTCGCCCGATCCCCGCCTGGTTCGCGTTCCCCGCCGGCCGCCCGATCCGCGCCGGGTTCGCGGGCCTTGCAGCGTTCCCGGACCACGCCGGGGCCCTTTGGTTACCGGCGGCAAAGCCGCCTCCCGGCCGAGCCTGGGCCCGCAGGCTCGGATTGTGCCCCGTGCGGCCCGCCATGGACCTCGCGCAGGCCCGCCCCTCCCCAGCGGGCTTTTCGGGCCCCCGGCGGAGCGCCCCGAAAGACCCCGCCCCGCTGGCGGAGCGCCTGTCCGGTGGCGGTCCGGCGGGTTTGCCGGGGGGGCCGCAATGTCCGTTACCCGGTCCGGGCGCCGTCCCGTGCGCCGTCCCGGCGGAGTGGCGCTCCCCCTTTCCGGACCAGGGGCGCCCCGGCTGGTTCCCTCCGCCCCTGTGCGCCATGCGGGAGGAGGTCCGCCTAGCGGCTTCCGGCCGGCGGGCGGGTTCC
>JAIRZX010000179.1 GCA_031267005.1 Deltaproteobacteria bacterium | reverse complement strand
CGGTTTGGCGCGGGTTGGCCCCCGCCCGGGGCGCTATCGGGCGGGCGGGGGAAGAAGGCATGATACTGGGCGCGCCCGAGGCGGAAGGATCCGGCGGGAAAGCCGGAGCTCGCCGGGGCGCCCTGAACGAAACAGGCCCCGAGGAAAGACGTTTGGGGCAAGGAGAAGAAATGAAAGTAGAAACGAAGTTCGGGGACTCGCGGATCTCCATAGAGACCGGCAAGCTGGCCAGGCAGGCCTCGGGTTCCGTGGTGGTCGCCATGGGGGAGACCATGGTGCTGGCGGCCGCCCAGGCTTCCACCGACGTGCGGGAAGGTTTGGACTTCCTCCCGCTCACCGTGGACTACCAGGAGCGGCTCTACGCCGTGGGCCGCATACCCGGCAACTACTTCCGGCGCGAGCTGGGGCGCGGGTCGGAAAAGGAGACCCTGACCGCCAGGATCATCGACAGGCCCATAAGGCCCCTCATCACCCGCGCCTGGACCTACGAGACGCAGGTCATCTGCCAGGCCTGGAGCGTGGACGACAAGTACGACCCCGACATGCTGGCGCTCCTCGGCGCCTCGACGTCCCTCATGCTCTCCGACATACCCTTCGACGGGCCGATAGCCGGGACCAGGGTCTGCCGCGTGGAGGGCAAGCTCGTGTGCGCGCCCACCCAGGCCCAGGTCGCGGCCTCGGACCTCTACCTCATCGTGGTCTCTTCCAAGGACGCCGTGGTGATGGTGGAGGGCGGCGCCAAGGAGGCCTCCGAGGACGACATCCTGGAGGCCATCTTCCTCGCCAAGGACGCCGTGCAGCCGCTCCTGAAGCTCCAGCTGGAGCTCCAGAAGGCCGCTGGCAAGGACAAGAGGGCGCCCATCGAGGTAGTCCGCAACGAGGGGCTCATCGAGAAGATTAAGTCCGAGCTCCGCGCCGAGATGCTGGAGACGCTCACGATCCGCGACAAGCAGGGCCGCCAGAAGGGCCTGGCCGCCTTGAAGGGCCGCGTCAAGCTGCATTACGCCGAGGCCGCCGGGGAGGGCTCCACCGATCCCTCCGAGGCCTTCAAGCGCCTGGAGTCGGACGTGCTCCGCGGGCTCATCCTGAGCGAGAAGAAGCGCATCGACGGACGGAAGCTGACCGAGGTCAGGCCCATCGACTGCGAGGTGGGCATCCTGCCCCGGGCCCACGGCTCGGCCGTGTTCACCCGCGGCGAGACCCAGAGCCTGGGGACGGCCACGCTGGGCTCCAGCTACGACGAGCAGCGCCTGGAGTCGCTCATAGGCGACACCACCAAGAGTTTCATGCTCAACTACAACTTCCCGCCCTACTCCACCGGCGAGGTGAAGAGGTTGAGCTCCCCCGGCCGCCGCGAGATAGGCCACGGCGCCTTGGCCGAGCGGGCCCTGCGGGCGGTGCTGCCTCCGGCCGAGGACTTCCCCTACACCATAAGGGTGGTGAGCGAGATTTTGGAGTCCAACGGCTCCTCGTCGATGGCCACCGTGTGCTCGGGGTCGCTGTCGCTGATGGACGCGGGGGTCCCCATCAAGGCCCCGGTGGCCGGGGTGGCGATGGGCCTCATCATGGACGGCGAGGAGGCCACGGTCCTGACCGACATCCTGGGCGACGAGGACCACCTGGGCGACATGGACTTCAAGATCGCGGGCACGGCCCGGGGCGTCACCGCGGTCCAGATGGACATAAAGATAGCGGGCGTCACCAAGCCCATAATGGACAGGGCATTGAAGCAGGCCAAGGACGGGCGGCTGCACATACTGGAGCAGATGGGCAAGGCCTTGGCGGCCCCGCGCCCCGAGGTCTCCAAGTACGCCCCGAAGATGACGGTCATAGACATCCCCTCCGAGAAGATAAAGGACGTGATAGGGCCCGGAGGCAAGATCATAAAGGCCATCCAGAGCGAGACGGACACGCGCCTGGACGTCGAGGACAGCGGCAAGATCACCATCTTCGCCCCCTCCCAGGAGAAGGCCGACATGGCCATCGAGGCCATCCGCAAGCGCACCGACCCCCGCGCCAACCTCCCGGACATCGGCAGGATCTACGAGGGCAAGGTCGTGAAGATCGTGGATTTCGGGGCCTTCGTGGAGATCATGCCCGGCGTGGACGGGCTGGTCCACATCTCCCAGCTCGCCCGGGAGCGCCTGAAGACCGTCCGCGACGCCGTGTCCGAGGGCGACGTCATCAAGGTGAAGGTCCTGGAGATCGACAAGTTCAACAAGATCCGCCTCTCCCGCCGCGCGGTCCTGGAGGAGAGCGATTCCAAGTAGGGGGCGCCGGGCTTTCCGCCCGCCCGCCCCTTTCCGGGCGCCCGCCGGTACCCCCCGTCCCGCGGGCGCTGGGGCCTTACGGCCTGGCTGCGGAAAAGCCATGGCGGCCTTGCGGGCCGGCGCGTTGACGGCGCGGGGGCCTAAAGGCGGGGCGCCCCAAAGGTTTAGGCCCCGCGGCTTTTCCCTGCGCTTTCCGTTCGATACCTGTTAGGAGCGAAACGGGCCGATGTAGCTCAATTGGCAGAGCAGCTGATTTGTAATCAGCAGGTTATGGGTTCAAGTCCCTTCATCGGCTCCACAACTCATTTCGGACGCCTTCTCGCGTCTTCTAAATTCGAGGAATCCGGCTGGATACATAAGGGTTCAGCCGGATTTTCGTTTTCCGGCATAGTCGCGATTCTTGATTGACAGCCAGGTTCGCGCGCGGTATCCTGCGCGGTATCATCCCTGAAGCGGCAGGGGATACCGCGCGAGGTTGCCGATGCTGACTTTCAAGCAGATTGATAACGCCCAGCCCCGGACGGGGGCTTACAAGCTGTACGACGGAGGAGGGCTTGGCCTTTACCTGGAGGTTAAGCCTTCGGGCAGCAAGCTTTGGCGCATTCAATATACTTTCCAAGGCAGAAGGCTTTTGAAGGCCATGGGCGCTTTTCCCGCCGTCGGTCTTCAGGACGTACGGCTGGAAGCCGCAGCTTTTAAGAAGTCCCTTGCCGAAAGCGCGGAACTTCCGACGAAGAAAGCGAAGGAGCCTGAAAAGCTCTTGCGGGACATAGCCGTAGAGTGGGCTGACAAATTCCTATCCGGACGGGCTGACAAGACCAGGCAGAAGACGCTCTCCCTTCTTGACAGGAAGATCCTTCCTTACCTGGGAAACTTCCGGCTCAAAGACGTCACCCCTCAGACGGTCCTGGGGGATGTGTTAAGACCTATAGAAGCTCAGGGCACCATTGAGACCCTAAACCGGGTCAAGACCGTCATCAGTCAGATCTTCCGCTATTCCGTGGCCAACGGGCTCATGGAACGGGACTTCACGCTGGACCTGCGGGGAGCCTTCCCGCCTTTGATAGTCAAGCACCGGGCGGCCTTCACGGATCCGGCGGAGTTCGGCGGATTTCTCAAGGCTATTGACTCGTTCCACGGTTCCCCCGTGGTTAGCTACGCCCTGAAGATTCTCCCTTATGTCTTCACGCGCCCCGGCGAACTCCGGAACGCCGTCTGGGAGGAGGTGAGCCTGGACGAATCCCTCTGGCGGATCCCGGCGGCCAGGATGAAAATGCGGATCGCCCACGTCGTGCCCCTGGCCTCCCAGGTGAAGGCCCTGCTTTCGGATCTTAAGGAACTGACCGGATGGGGGCGGCTCTTGTTCCCGGGAGCCAGGACCAGGACCAGGCCGATATCGGACGTGGCCATGACAGCCGCCATGCGCCGCATGGGATTCACGAAGGAAGAGATTTGTCCACACGGGTTCCGTACCACGGCCTCGACCCTGCTTCACGAGAAGGGCTACCCTTCGGAGTGGATCGAGACCCAGCTCGCCCATCGGGACGCCAACGCCGTCCGCGCGGCCTATAACCGCGCGGAGCACTTGGCGGAGCGGACGAAAATGATGCAGGAATGGGCGGACTACCTGGACTCCTTACGGGCGAGCTGACCGAGTAAAGTCAATGCTTCCCTGCCGTTAGCTGCCTTAACGGGACAGTACTGGCCTTTCTCCAGAGGAATGCCGGCTTTGCGGTCTGCTACCCACCGATTAACCGCTTCAAGCGACCATGCCTTGTTACGGGTTCCTATCAGGTATCCACCCGGAAACAGCCCCCTTTTTATGTAGTCGTATACAGTGGCCAAGCCCAGACCGGTTATCGAGCTAACTTGCCTCGCCCGAATTAGCCTGTCGGGCACCAGGCGGTCTATGTCACTCATCTAATCCTCCTCGTCGGCGGGCATGGCCGCCAGCATCTTGGTCAATACACCCTGGACGCGGTCCGCATACTTATGCGGCTCGTAGTAGAAAAACTCATACGTAAGGCCTTCGTATGCGTACAC
>JAIRZX010000118.1 GCA_031267005.1 Deltaproteobacteria bacterium | reverse complement strand
GCCCGACCCCGGCATGCGTCCGGCGCCGTGCAAGAAAGGCCAAAGAAAAACCCCCCGTCGAAAGACAGGGGGTTCATGCGGCGGAAGCCGCTGGATGACATGCCTTGTCAGGACGGGCAACGGGTTGCCCCGCCCTGGCCGAATGGCTGGGGAACAGGGATTCGAACCCCGATAAGCAGATCCAGAGACTGCTGTCCTACCATTAGACGATTCCCCACCAAAGCGCCGGAATTCCGGCAGGAATAGGAGATACCATAATCCGCTCTCTTCGGTCAACATCTTTTTCGGCGCTTGAAGCATGCGGGAGCGGCGGGGTTAGGCCCCGGGCGGCTTCCGGGGCGCTGGGCCCCTCCAGAAGCCCTGCCGGCCCTTCCTGGCGCGGGGAACAACGCCGAAACTGCCCTCGAGAGCGAAACCTCCCCCCGCCCGCTTTTTTTTAAGAAAAGCGGCAACCGATTTATCCAATGATTTCAACAGCTTGGCCGGATCCTGGCCTGGCGCATGAACGAAAACTATCTGATCAGCAAATAAAGGGGGCGCTGAAATATGGTATAATATAGAAGTTGGGCTTTAGCCCCCATGCCGCGCCGCTCGCCCTCCAACTGCGGGACGGGCGCGAGCCGTACGGGCTGGCCCGAGGCGCCTCCATCCCGCGGGAGGGGCCGCCATGGCTGCTGAAGGGCCGGGCGGAGGCGGCGCCCGTTGCCGGGGAAAAAGGGACCGGCAGACGGAAACCCCCGCCGGCAAAGGCCTTCGAGGAGTTTTAAGGGAACGGGAAGACTTTAGACCCTTTCCCGGGAAATTGCAAGCTTCCGGCGCGAACGAGCGCGGCGGGGGCCCAGAGCCGGAAAACCGAATACGATTCGCTCCGGAAAGCCCCCGAACGGGTAGCCCTTTCCTGGAAAAATGCTTTTAACTTAAGACTGACGGGAGCGGCCGCGGCCGGAGGCCCCGCCGCCTTAGTTAAGTGAGGGGGCGGCCCTCCCCGCAGTCCCTTCCCCGCCGGAAGGCGCATCATGCGCCGGGCGGCTTCGGCGTTCCCGCCGACGGCTTCGGGTAGCCGGCCGGGGCTTGTCCGGGGGGCCAGCGGGGTCCCGCCGCCGGTTCTCCGGAGCCCGCCGAAGCTTGCCGCCGGAGCCCGGCCCTGGCCCGGCAGGATCCCGTACGGGAAACCGCCATGCCCCGGCTGCCCAGCGGAGTCCGCCGGGCCGCCAGCGCTGGACCGGGCCCCTTCGCGGCCCGGCCCGCCGAACCGGGTAATGCCGCCCCCCCCGCTTCGAAGCCGGGACGGGGCCTCCCGTCCCGCCCGTCGGCCGGCCATTTCGGCCAGGGCCCACCCCCAAGCGATCTTCACGCCCACCAGCCAGAGAGGCGGCGGGCCCGCAACCGAGGGCCAGAAGGCACCGGCCGACAGAAAAAAAGAATAAGACCTGCCTTGGAAGCCCCCGGACGGGTAGCCCTTCCATGGAACCGCAACGGAAAGAATCAAGCACCGAATGGGAACCGAAAGCAAGACGGACGGCGCTGGCCCCCCCGGGGGGCCGGCCCAGCCGTTCGCGGCGGGGCCGACGCCCGCCGCCAATCCGGAGGACAGAATAAGTGACATTACGCTCCACCATAAGGAAGACGTCCGCTCGCGGTAAGAAGAAAATCGGCCGGATCGACTACCCCGACTCCGGGGAGTCACAGCCCTCCTCCGAGTTCTCGGAGGAGAACGCCGTTGACGAGGTCATGGCCATCCTGGGGGCCGGGTACGGGCTCCGCGACGAGAGCGAAGGACTGGACGGCGCCAGGAAGTTCGAGCTCCTGAAGCTCGCGCCCGAGGACGCGGCCCTGTTCAAGCCCGAGGACAAGGCGGAGCCCCGGACCGCCGACCCGGTGAAGATGTACCTGAGGGAGATGGGGCTGGTCGACCTCCTGACCAGGGACGACGAGACCGAGATAGCCAAGAGGATCGAGAAGGGGGAGAAGGACGTCATCAGCCTCATTATGGGCACCCCCGTGGCTCCGGACTTCCTCGTCTCCATCCGCCGCCGCCTGGAGACGGACCAGCTGAGGCTCAAGGACGTGGTGAAGGACGCCGACGACGACGGGGAGGCCCGCCCGGACTCCCCCCGGCGCCGCGACCAGGTGATTTCGCTCCTGAGGGAAATCGAGCACAAGCTGAAGAACCACAACTCCTACATCAAGAGCCACAAGGACACCTCGGGGCTCCGGGAGGGGCGCGCGGACTCGATTGAAAGGCACAAGGAGAAGAGCCTGAACGGGATAGAGGACCTTCTCTTCCGCCTCGGGCTGGTGAAGAAGCAGTACGAGATCATGGCGGACAAGCTGAGGGGCTGGGACAGGGACTTCGCGAGCAACTCGAAGGCCGTGGACGATGCCTGCCTGAGGCTCAAGGTCGGCGGCCCGGGCGAGCTCTCGGAGCTGGTCAGCTCGGCCCTGTCCCGCCCCGACCCGGCCAAGCGCTGCCGGAAGATGGCCGGCATGACCCCGGAGGAGCTCACCGAGCTGCGGAACGGCTGCACGTCCGCCGCGGCCCGCATAACCGAGCTCGAGTCCGAGAGCAAGATGAGCTGGGCCGAACTCCGCCCGATACTCAGGACCATCGAGCGCTCGGAGCAGGAAGCCGCCGACGCCAAGAGCCACCTCATCGAGGCCAACCTCAGGCTGGTCGTTTCCATCGCGAAGAAGTACACCAACCGGGGCCTGCACTTCCTCGACCTCATCCAGGAGGGCAACATCGGGCTCATGCGCGCGGTCGAGAAGTTCGACCACAAGCGCGGGTTCAAGTTCTCCACCTACGCAACCTGGTGGATCCGCCAGGCCATCACCCGGGCCATCGCCGACCAGGCGCGGACCATCCGCATCCCGGTCCACATGATAGAGACCATAAACAAGCTCCTCCGGACCACGAGGGCGCTCATCCAGGAGCTCGGCCGCGAGCCCCTGCCCGAGGAGCTGGCCGCCCGCATGGACATGCCCGTGGACAAGGTCCGGAAGGTCCTGAAGATCTCCAAGGAGCCCATCAGCCTGGAGACCCCCATCGGCGACGACGAGGACACCTCGCTCGGCGACTTCATCACCGACAGCGATTCCGTGAGCCCCCACGCCGCGGTGCTCACCCTCGACCTCCAGGAGCAGATCCGCAAGGCCCTGGCGACCCTGACCGACAAGGAGGCCGAGGTAATCCGCCAGCGCTTCGGCATCGACCGCGTCTCCGACTTGACCCTCGAGGAGGTGGGACGCCGCTTCGGGGTCACCCGGGAGCGCATCCGCCAGATCGAGGCGAAGGCCATCACCAAGCTCCGCCACCCCACCAGGGGCAGGGAACTCAAGATCTTCGTCGACGGCTGAGGCCGCCGGACCCTCGGGGAGCGGGCGCCCGCTCCCCCCCCGGGCAGCCCGCGTCCCGCGGGGGCTCGCACCCCCCCCGCGGGGGCGGGTTTTTTTTATGCCCCAGCCTCGGGAGGCTTCTTTGAGGCGGGCCCCCCCCGCCGCATAGGCGCCGGGAACTGTCGGGCGGAGGCCAGGGCGGGTTTTCCGGGACGGGCCGCCAAGATGCCCGGGGCAGGCTCCCGGCGCGGCGGCCGGAAAGCGAGTCAGGCGCTCAGGAGAGGACGGGCCCGCCAAACGAATCCGGGGCCCGCCCTCAATTGGCGGGGAGCCGTTCCGGAAGGGGTGCTTCCGAGGCGAAAGGCCCTCTCGCGCGGGGGTCCGTTCCGCGCGCAGCCGGATCGCTCCGTCCCCTAACCCGCTTGCGCCCGACAGGCGGGTGGCTCCCCGCTAGCCCGAGTTTCCCCGAAGCTCCAGGCGAATCTCCGTCGGAGTGGCGGAGAAGACCCGCGAAGCTCCGGCGAAGATCCGGAGGTGGCCCCGGGAAGCTCGGGCGCAGCTCCGCCGGAACTCCGGAGGAGGACACGCGAACCACCGGCGCAGCTCGAACGGAACTCCGGAGGAGGACAGGCGAAGCTCAGGGGAAGCTCAGGGGAAGCTCAGGCGGAGGACCCGCGAAGCTCCAGCTTAATCTCTGCCCGGGAAAAATTGATTCTTTATCGCCATGGACAAATGTGATAGGCTCATTCCCGTTCGGCGCCTTTCGAATCGCGCCCCGTCATTAGGATTTCGAGCTTTTTGGTTTTTTGCCCGCAAGCGTGTTTTCCCTCCGGAGGAGACCACCGTGGCCAAACGAAACCCGCTCCCGGAATGCTCCGACAAGCAGCTGGCGACCCTTAAAAGATGGGCCTCGGGGGAAGCATCCGACGCCAGGCTCGTCCTCAGGGCGGGCGTCGTCCTCAAGGCGGCGGAGGGGCTCCAGGACAAGGAAATAGCCAAGCTGATGGCGGTAACCGCCAGGACATCCTCCAAGTGGAGGCAGCGCTTCATCGG
The DNA here is from genome assembly GCA_031267005.1 of Deltaproteobacteria bacterium. GTDB lineage: Bacteria > Desulfobacterota > Desulfarculia > Adiutricales > Adiutricaceae > JAIRZX01. The sequence continues at coordinate 3,458 of JAIRZX010000118.1, read as the reverse complement.
GAAGGGCCTGGACGGCCTCTTCGACGACCCTCGCCCCGGCCAGCCGGTCAAGCACCCGCGCGACAAGACCCTCAACTCCATCCGCGAGCTTTTGAAGAAGCCTCCTCCCCCGGGGCTGGCGTTCTGGAACGGGCACGCGGTGTCGAAGGAGCTGGGCATCTCCAGGGATACGGTCTGGATCATCCTTAGGGGCGCCGGCATCCGGCTGGAGAGGAAACGCCGCCACCGCTCGGCGAAGGACCCCCTGAGATCGTTTAAGGTCTCTTACGTCTCCGGCATCTTCCTTTCCCCCTCCGAGCGCGCCCTGGTCCTCTCCCACAACGCCGTCGGGGGCGTGAAGCCGGTCGTGAAGGAGCAGCCCGCGCCCGGGAAGGGCCGCCCGCCGACCGGCAGGAAGGACCCTCCCCGGCGCAAGACCCTGCTCGCCGCCTTGGAAACTTCGGCCGTGCCGCGCGGCAAGGCCGTGCTGAAGCCCGAGCGCCGCGACGCCCTCCTGGCCTTCCTGGAGCGCGTCATGCGCCGTTCCCCCGACGGCAAGGAGCACCACGTGATACTGGAGGGCTCTTCCGTTACCGACGCCCTTGTGGAGTGGCTCCGCACCCGCCCGAACGTCACCCCGCACGTGGCGGCTGAGCTCGTTCCCGACCCCGGCACCTGGCTAGGCGCGGTGGAGCAGGCCTCAGGCGCGCTCCCCTTAAAGGGCATGAAGGCCACGGGCTTCAAGAAGGGGGCGGACATGCACAAGGCGATAAAGGTGTTCCTGGAAGAGGGCGTATACCCCGAAAGGACTTTCGTCTGGGTAAGCCGGTAGGCGCGCCCTCCGGGACCGGGGGGCCGCGCCCGTCCGGTTGCCGCCGAGCGCCGCGAAACGCCGGGGCTCCCCTGGCCGCCGCGCCCTTACGCCGTCCAGGCGCTTCCGGCATCCGCTCGTCCCCGCCCCGGCCGCCAAGGCGGACGTTTGCAAGCCCTGGCATGTCCGCGGCATTCAGACCGCTTCAGGGGCTTGGCTCCGTCGGGGGACGTTTCGCCGGGAGCGGGGAGCCGGAGCCGTCCTGGGCGCCAACTGCCGCGTCCGCCGAAATGCCGAAACGCGCGTCCCGGAGGCCCGGGGGAAATCCGTTTCCGCACTCCGGACCAACGCGCCCGGCTCCCGGCCGAGACTTAAGATCCCCGTATCGCTTGCCGGCATGGCCTCCATGGGCGGGCCAGCGCCGCGCCCGCCTCAGACTTCAAGGACCATAAGCCCGCCGCCCGGCGGGAATCTCTTAAGTCGAACTCGTGGACGCCTTCCGAAGAAAGGAAAGCCCACCCTGCACACCCGGCAGGAGCGCTAAAAGCGTTAATTTTAATTCACTGCGAAAAACCTCTCCTCTCATTCGCCTGCACCGGGAATCCAGTGATGGCCCGCAAGGTTTACGTTACGGTGCAGAAGACCACCTCCCCCACAGGTATCGGGCTGCCTCCCTCATAACACGGGACCGCCTCCTGCCTGACACAGCCCCCCCCCCTCCATTGGGCCCATGGACGGATACGCTCGTATCGCCCCCTCCGCCGGGGCGAGCTTTGGCCACCCCTTCCCGCATGGAGCATTCAACTTCATGGGGGTTGCTGGATTTTCGCAGTGTAATCTTAATTTCGGGACGGGGCCTATGGCTGGTGTCAGGCCGGATTTCCCTTAAGGTTCCACCCTGTAAGGTTGGGCCGGGATAGGACTTCCCGGAAGCATCTCTGGTTCCTAACTCAACTTCGCGCAAATCTTCGGCAGGCTCCTGAAACAGCCCGCGCCGCGGCCATGAAATCGGCCCGCGTCCCGGCGGCTTCCGTCCGTCGTCCTTCGTCTGTCCTTCTTCGCTAATGTCCAATTTGAACGCGGGGGGGGCAAAGTGAGGGGGGCTGGTTGACGGGGACATCGGCCCCCTGAAACATAAGCTTGACACAGGGTTAGAATTTGATTATATAAAAAAGAGTAGAAATGTTATGTGTCTGAATAAATTTAACATCCGTGAACTCAACAGACTAGCTGAAAATTATGGAGGAAGAGAGGAAGAGATGAGCGAGAAATTCGATGTTGCTGATTACCTGGAAGGTTATGTAGCTTTTGCTATGGACAAGCTACCTGTCATGGACCTGGGTACAGACCCAACTATCGGTTTGACCTTGTACTTGCTTCCGTTTTTCGAATTTGCCTTTGGGATGAAATACTTTCAGGATTGTCAAAAGCTTCCAATAGATTCAAGCCGTAGCTCGAAGCTGTTTCACTTGGGGATGGATTATCTTGATTCTTCCGCCAAGTTGGGCCATAAACAGGCCAAGGAGGTGTTCGACGCCTTGAACTATGGCGGCATTTCCGCGTCCGCGTCCGGACATATGTCACTGGAACAGCTGAATCTCTTGGAGGACAAAGCCCAGCAAGGGTGCCCGAAGGCAATGGCAGAAGTTGCATACTGCCGCTTAACTGGGACGGGTCACCCGAAGGTCAATAAGCGTAGCCGGAAAGACCCCGTAGCGGCTGAACACTGGTTTTACGAGGCTTGCAAGTCAAAGAGCAAATTATTGTTTCTAATCGCGCAATTCATCAAATGGCATATCGAGGAAATGGAGGAAATGGAGGAGAAAAAGAAGGTTTGAACCAGATGGAAGAGAGAGTGGGGATAACACGGCTTCCCAGCCATCTGACAAATCTGGCACGGTGTCGAAGCCCGTCTGAGTTGCTCTACCTGAAGGATTGGACCAGGACCGGTCGACAGAGCGTCCCAGATCTCCCCTTCCTGACCCTCGTCCACGATCCCCCTGCATTCCTGGCCCCCTGCATTCCTGGCTCTTTGCCCAGCCCACCTCGCGAACGGATACTGCAGGCGTTCAGGGAGTTCGACTTCCCGGCCCAAGTTTAACAAAAACCTGATTTTATCCAATAATTTCAAGGGTTTAGCCCTTGAAAAAATCGTCCCCTTTTCCGCTGCGGACTCAAAAACGGCGCCAATCGCATCCAGGGGTCAGCGGAGTACTTCCGGTCCGTCTTCCCCCCCGATGCTGTCCCGGACGCCTCGGTCGTCGTCACAGCTGCCTGTAACTCGGCAGTGGCGGCTCCGGCGCCTCTCCATGAAGCGGCCCCCGCAGCCGCCAGGGACGGCCCGGGGGAGGAAGGCGGCCCTGACGGGCCGCCTTGAAAGTCGTGGCGGCGCCTCCCCGGCCCCGTGCCCGGGCGCCCTCCTCCGACCTGACCCGCGTTCAGCGGGCCCGCCGCGCCTGTCCGAAACGGCGCCGGCTCCACCTCGAGCCCTTTCCCGCCCCCCCCGGCTTGCAAAACGGCAGGCTATAAACTATAACGGCTTCTGTTTTTGGACCCTGCGCCCGGGCGCTCCCGCCCCCCTTCGCCGAAAGCATCCGGGACGCGGCCGAAGGCATGCGGGACGTTGCCGGGGCCCCCCGCGACCCGGCCGGGCGCCATGGACGCTGGC
>JAIRZX010000116.1 GCA_031267005.1 Deltaproteobacteria bacterium | reverse complement strand
TACCTGTCCCCCGGCGCCAAAGCCGACTTCGACTTCATGGGGCTTATCAAAAAAGAAAGCGGGGTCACCGCCACCAGGCTGGTGGTCAGCACCAGGGCTTCCTCGTACTGACGCTCGAGGCCCGCCCCTGCGGACGCTTAAGCCCGCAGGGCGGCCTCCCGGCGCCTCCAGGTTCCCGGACGCCGCTTTGGACCCTAAGCCGGGTCCCCTCCCGCCTCCGCTCTCCGGAGTCCCCGCCTTCCGGTTCCTGGCCTCCGGTTCCGGTCCCGGGCAAACTCCTTCAGGTCCGGGCCGCCAGCTTCCAGCACGGGGTTCCCGGCCTTTAGCATTCGGGCCTCCCATTTCAGGCACGGTTCCCGGTTCAGGCCCGAGGTTACCAAGTCGCCGCCCAGGGCCAGGGGCCGGCAACCGACTTCCGGCGGCCCCGCCCGCGCCGGAACCTCACCCGGGCGCTCCAGCCCGAGCCATACGAGCCTTCCGGAGCCATCCGAACCTTTCGAGCCCTCCCCCTGGGCCCCCGGTCCCCTAAACCAGAAGAGCCTGGAGGCCGCCCCTCCGGCCAAGGTACGCCGTTGATCTACATAAAATCCGCCTCCGAAATAGACAAGATCCGCCGCAGCAGCCGACTGGCCTCGAGGACCCTCGACTACGTGGGCACGGTGATAGCCCCCGGCATGACCACGATGAAGCTCGACCAGCTCATAAACCGCTACATCACCTCCAACGGGGCGGTGCCCGCCACCCTGGGCTACAAGGGCTTCCCCGCGAGCTCCTGCATTTCCATAAACGACACCGTGGTCCACGGCATCCCGGACCAGAGGGCCATCAAGGACGGGGACATAGTCAAGGTGGACGTCACCACCATCCTCGACGGGTACTTCGGGGACACCTGCCGCACCTACAAGGTCGGGAACGTCCCCCCCAACGCCTCGGCGCTCGCCGACGCCGCCTACGAGTCCATGATGCTGGGAATCGCCACCGTCAGCAACGGGTCGTTCCTCGGCGACATCGGCTTCGCCATCCAGTCCCACGTGGAGCCCAAGGGCTTCTCGGTGGTTAGGGACTTCGTGGGGCACGGCGTCGGCAAGGAGTTCCACGAGTCGCCCAGCGTCCCCCACTTCGGCAGGAAAGGCGCTGGCGTGAAGCTCAAGAACGGCATGACCATCACCATCGAACCCATGATAAACGAGGGCGGCTGGCAGGTGAAGACGCTCGCGGACGGCTGGACCGCCGTCACCGTGGACGGCAAGCTCTCCGCCCAGTTCGAGCACACCCTCCTCGTGGACGGGGACGCGGCCGAAATCCTTACCGTATCCGGCTGAAGGGTCCTAGGCGCTGCCCGCGCCACGGGCGCCCCCCCCCGGCGCGCCGGAACCCATCCCTGGCAGTATCCTCCCCGCGCCGGCCCCGCTGGCCGCCCCCGGAAAGCTTTCATCCCGAAAAGCCGGACCCCGGCCCCCGTCCGAGAAAAGCCGATGATCTTCATCAAAACCGCCTCAGAAATAGACAAAATCCGCCGCAGCGGCCGATTGGCCTCCCAGACCCTCGACCACGTCGGCGCGAATATCGCTCCCGGCGTGACCACCCGCGAGCTGGACCGGCTCATAAGCGGCTTCATGGCCTCCCGCGGGGCGGTGCCCGCCACGTTGGGCTACAAGCGCTTCCCGGCGAGCTCCTGCATCTCGGTGAACGAAGTCGTGTGCCACGGCATCCCGGACAGCAGGATCATCATGGACGGGGACCTGGTGAAGGTGGACGTCACGACCGTGCTGGACGGCTTCTTCGGGGACACCTGCCGCACCTTCAAGGTCGGGAACGTCCCCCCCAAAGCGGCGGCGCTCGCGGACGCGACCTACGAGGCCATGATGCTGGCCATAGCCGCCGTCCGCGACGGGGCTCGGCTGGGCGACATAGGCTTCGCCGTCCAGTCCCACGTGGAGCCGAAGGGATACTCGGTGGTGCGGGAATTCGTGGGGCACGGCGTGGGCAAGGAATTCCACGAGTCCCCGTCCGTCCACCACCGCGGCGAGAAGGGCGCGGGGGTCAAGCTCAAAAGCGGCATGACCTTCACCATCGAGCCCATGGTGAACGAGGGAGGCTGGAAGGTGAAGGTCCTGGGCGACGGCTGGACGGCGGTCACGGCCGACGGCAAGCTCTCCGCCCAGTTCGAGCACACCCTCCTCGTGGACGGCGGAGGGTCCGAAATCCTCACCCTGTCCGAATAACCTCTCCGGCGGACGGAGGCGCCCCACGCCCCCGTCCGCCCCCAACCCCCGCGGGCCCGCCGCGGGCGGGAAGCCCATGGCCTCCGGGAGGGGCGGTTCATTGACGACGACCGACAACCAGTGCGAGGGCCCCGAGTCCCTCTTCGAGAAGGCCAAGAGGTTCTACTTCCCCACCCAGGGGATGGATCCCGACCCGGAGCTGGCGCTGGCCCTGTTCCGGAAGTCGGCCAGCCTGGGCTACGCCCCGGCCCAGAGGCTTTTGGGGATCTGCCTTCTGGAGGGCACCTACTGCGCCCGGGACCTGGACCAGGCCAGGTTCTGGCTCTCCGAGGCCGCCGCCGCCAACGATCCCCAGGCATCGCTCTCGCTCGCGCTCGTCTACGCCAAGGGCATGGGCACGGCCAAGCGCTGGGATTTGGCCTGGCGCCTTTTGTCCCGCCCCGAGGCGGAAGCCCTCCCCGAGGCCAGGGAACTCAAGATGAAGCTGAAGTCCGAGCTCGTCTCCCTCTACCCCGCCGTAAGCGGCGCGGTCTCCGGCGCCGAGAAGGTCCGCCGCGCCTTGTTGACCCGCCACCAGGCCCGCTTCATAGCGCCTTTCTGGCCGGTGGGCAGGCTCGAGGGCATCCAGCCCGAGTACTTCGCCCTGCTCGACCTGAACCTGGGCAAGATCGCCCCCGAAGCCGCCATGGCCAGGATCGGCGAGGCCATGGAGGCCTACTACTCCGAAATGACCGTCTCCTGCCCCGCCGCCCCTTCCGGCGCGCGCCGCCCGTGAGGGCGCCGCGCCCCCCCCGCGCCACGGGGCGCGGGCCCGGCCTTCCCTCAGCGGCCTGGGAGCGGCCCGCCGCGCCCAGGACCCCGGCGCGGATGAAAGCGCCGGGCCCCGCTCCGGGGCCTCCAGGCGGTGGCCGCCGCCCGGCGTCCGAAGCGGCCGCCGGATCCTCCACGCCCGCAGGCTGCGCCGGAGCATCCCCTTCGGGAGACTCTTGCCCCGCCGTCGCAACCAATCCCGCAACCCATGCCGCCTCGCATGCCGCAACCCATGCCGCCTCGCATGCCGCCTCGCATGCCGCAACCCATGCCTCATCCCATGCCGCCTCGCATGCCTCATCCAATGCCGCCGCAGGAGACGCTAACCCCGCAGGAACCGCCGCCGCTCCGGCGGAGACCGGGCTGGAGAAGCTCCTGCTGTACCCGGAAAAGCTCGCTAGCCTTCTTAGATGGGACCCGGAACTCCCAGATCCCCTCTATCCCGTTTCGGTCGAGCTGTCGCTCACCAACCGCTGCAACCTCCGCTGCGTCTACTGCTCCGACTCCGAGGTCAGGAAGGAGCCGGACTTTTTCGACTTGCCGACGCTGAAACGGCTTTTCGGGGATCTCGCCGAAGGCGGCACCAAAGGCGTGGTCTTCGAAGGCGGAGGGGAACCGCTCCTCTTCGGGGAGTTCCCGCAAGCGCTGGAAGCCTCCCTGGAGCGCGGGCTCTCCGCCGGTCTCATCACCAACGGCCTTCTACTTTTCGGGAAATCCGCCCCCGCACCCCTCCTCTCCGAACTGAAATGGATCCGGGTGAGCCTGGACGCCGCGAGCGACGGCCAGTTCCGCTCCCTCAAGGGCTCGCCGGGGTACGCCGAGGCGCTCGCCAACGTTTCCAGGCTCTGCGGGCTCTCGCCCAAGCCGGTCGTGGGCGTGGGCTACGTCCTCACCGACGGGAACGACGATCCCGCGCTTCTCCGGAGCCTCGCCTTTTCGCTCAGGGACATGGGCGCGGACTACCTGCAGATCCGGCCCGTGGTGGACCACCCCGAACTCGACAGCCGGAGGAGCGCCGGGGAACTGGGGGAGGCGCTCTCGGGGGCGTCCGGCCCGGGCTTCAACGTCGATCTCGCGCCGCTTTCCGACAACCTCCCCGAGGGCAACCTGGGGCTGCCCTGCCGGGCCCACAGCATAACGGCGGTCGTCGGCGCGGACACGAAGGTCTTCATCTGCGGGAGGCTCAACGGCTGGGCCGGCTTCAGCCACGCGGGCTTTCTGGCGGGCGGCGGGACGGGGGAAAGGCCCGGGTTCAAGGCGGCCTGGACCGGTGAGCTGCGAAAGACTCAGAACCGCGTCCTCTCCAGCCCGTCCTTCTGCTCCGGACGCTGCCCCAGGTGCCGCATCACTAAGTACAACCGGCTCTTAGACGTCCTGGCGCGGTTGAGGACCCCGGATTTCATCTGACGCCGCCCAACGCCTTAATCCCGCCTCCCTGCCGGCGCCCTCCTTCGGGCCGGAGACCTCCTCCCGGCCGGAGACCTCCTCCCGGTCGGAGACCTCCTCCCGGCCGGAGACCTCCTTAAGGCCTACACCCTCCTCCGGGCCGGAGACCTCCTCCGGGCCGGCGACCTCCTCCCGGTCGGCGACCTCCTCCCGGCCGGCGACCTCCTCCCGGCCGGAGACCTCCTCCGGGCCGGAGACCCCCTCCAGGCCGGAACCGCCCGCCCGGCTGGCGCCCTCCTCCAGCTTGGACCCGTGCCCCGCCTTTCAGGCCGGACCCTTACCCCGTAAAACACGAGCGAGAGAACGCCGATGAAGCCTTTTCCCCTCCGAGAGCCGTCCGGGCGCCGGGCGCAGGGCCCTTACGCGTGACCAGCCCCCGGCCCGCGCGCAGGATGCGCTGGACCGGCCCGCCCTCCCGCCCCAGGAGGCTGGAGGCGGCGGTGTTGCTCCGAAACAGGAGCGGGGAGCAGGATCTCCTGGTGACGTTCCTGACCCCCGAGCTGGGGATCCTCTCGGCCATCGCCAAGAACGCCGCCAGGAGCATAAGGCGCTTCGGGGGAGGGCTTCTGGACCCCGGCGCCTTCGCCGTCTACGAGTTCCATCTCAGGGGGGACTCCGACTTCGGACTCGTGGCCCGCGCCGAAAGGTCCCCTTCCAACTTCACTTCCCTCCCCAAGGTCCCGGTGATCCAGGCGCTCGCGGCCTGGGCCCTGGAGCTCGTCCGCGCCTTCGAGTCCCCGCGCTCCCCAGCCAGGGCGCCCTTCGAGCTCTTGAAAGCCCACCTGAAGGCCCTCGCGAGGGAAAGCCCAGCCCCCCCCGCGCTCGCCCTCCGGCACCTCTCCTTGGGATTTACCGCCGAATACCTCGCCCTCGCGGGCTTCGCGGCCCCCTTGGGCCGCTGCGCCCGCTGCGGCGCCCCCCCCGCCGCGGGGTTCTGGGCTTGGGACGCGGTGGACCCCAGGGCCTACTGCCCCGAATGCCTCCCCCGCCTGGAGCCCGGTAAAGCTTCAGGCCTCTCCCCGGTCCCCGCGAGGACCCTTACCGCCATAAACGCCCTGTCGCCCACGGAGCCGCCTTCCCCGCCAATGTCCCGCGAGGAGACGGCCCTGGCCGAAGCCTACTTCTGGACGCTAGCCACAGCCTTCTCGGGCAAGGGATTCCTGAGCCGTATGTCGCTGGACCGGTACCTGGAGGAGTTCCCGGGGCCTTCGGGCGGGCCGGCCGGCGCGCCTTCCCAGGAGCGGGCCAGCGGGCCCTCCGGCCCGGCGGTCCCGGTGCCGGTCCCCTCCGGAAACGAGCCGTTCGGCGTTTACGGCAACGCCCGCGTCCAGGACGGCAACCCGGCCCACCGCGTCCCCTCGGCGCGTCCCGCGGACTTCGGAGGGGCGCAACCCGTTGCCGGACCGGTTGCCGGGACGGACGAAAGTCCCAGTGCCGCGCCCGGAGCCGTTCCGGCGCCCGTACCTGGGCCCGGGCCCGGGCCCGGGCCTGGCAGCCCGTCCGGAACCGGGTCAGGGACACCTAAGGCCCATGCCCAGCGGGATGCCCTGTCCCTGACGGAAGCCCTTGCCCGGATGGGAGCTGGGCCCCGCGCCGAAGCCGGAACCGGAGCCGGAGCCCGGCCTGAATCCAAGCCCGGCGCCATGGCCGAAACCGAAGCCCGGACTGAAGCCGAAGCCCGGACTGAAGCCGAAGCACGGACTGAAGCCGAATCCCGGACTGAAGCCGTGGCCGGGGCTGTCTCCGAAGCCGGGGCCGAGGAATACGCGGAGGCGGAGGCAATGGCCCAGGATGACGCGGAGGCGGAAGCCTGGGTGGAGGCAATGGCCCAGTATGACGCGGAGGCGGAAGCCGGGGCGGAAGCAGTGGCCGAGGAGGACGCGGAGGCGGAAGCCGGGGCCGGTTCAGGGGAACCGGAGCCCGGCAGCGGCCGCGGCGGCGGTGAGGAGGAGGAGGAGGAGGAGGAGGAGGAGGAGGAGGACAGCCTATGACCGGCAGTTGCGGCACGGGAACGGGAGGGGGTTCCTGATGGCGGGCGAAGCCGTGAGGATCCAGAAGATCCTGGCCGACGCGGGAATCTGTTCGCGCAGGGGCGCGGAGCGCCTGATCCGGGAGGGCCGGGTCACGGTAAACGGCGCACCCGCCGGGCTGGGTTCCAAAGCGGCGCCCGGAAAGGACTCTGTGGCCGTGGACGGGGCCGAGGTGGGGGCCGCGGAGGGCTTGAGGTATTACATGTTCCACAAGCCAGCGGGCTTCTTGACTGCGCTATCCGACGCGAAGCTGGGCCGGGCTACCGTAATGCCTTTCCTGGAAGGGCTTCCCGCCAGGGTCTACCCCGTGGGCCGTCTGGACCGGGACGTCTCCGGGTTCCTGGTCCTCACCAACGACGGCGAGCTCGCCAGGCGCCTCATGCACCCGTCCTACATGGTCCCCAAGCTCTACCTCGCCTCTGTCAAGGGCGAGCCAGACCGGGCCGACCTGGAGCTGCTGGGTTCGGGGAGGCTCGTTATGGACGGGAAGCGCGTGGCGCCGGCCAAGGCCAGGATCGTAGCCCGCGGCGAGGACAGGGGCGCGGTGGAGCTTACCCTCACCGAAGGCAGGCACCGACAGGTGAAGCGCATGCTCTCGGCCGTCGGCCACCCGGTGGTCGTCCTGAAGCGCAAGGCCTACGCCGGCATCCCCCTGGACCCCGCCTTGGCCCCCGGCGAAACCAGGCCCTTGACCGACAGGGAGGTCAGGATCCTCAAAAGAAAGGTAGGCCTGTGACCGACTCGCCCGCCCCAGACGGCCTCGCCCCCGGCGGCGGGACCGTAATTCCCGGAGATCCCGGAAACGCAGCTGGCCCCGCAGACCCGGAAGATCCCGCCGCCCAGCCGGGCGCCGCCGGCGGTCCCGCTTCCCCCGCCGCCCCGCAGACCGGATCGGCGCAACAGGCCGGCGCGGCAGAGCGGGCCGACGCGGACGCCCAGACGGCGGCGGCGCCGGCGCCACCCCGCGGCGCCTCGGCCGGACGGCCCGTCCGCGGGCGCCCTCCCATCAAAGGCCAGCCCGCGCCCGCCCCGCCCGGCCCGGAAGCGGCTGCCGCGCCCGGAACCCCCGCGGCAGCTCAGGCAACAGGCGCGGGAGGACCGGGAACCGCCGGAGGCGCGGCGCCGCCTACCGGCACTGTCGCGCCTAAGGCGCCTGAAAGGCCGGCGTCCCCGAATCCGCCGTCGGCGCCCCCCGCGGCCGCGCCGCCAGCCGCCCGTCCCGCAGACGGCCTTCTCCCGGCGCCCGCGGGCGCGCCTGACGCGTCCCCGGCGTCGCCAGGCGCCCCCAACGCCTTCAAGAACCTCCTGAAGGTCCTGAAGGCCGCGCCTCCCCTGGCGCTCGAGGGGAGGGTCACCAGGGTGGCGGGGCTTGTCATCGAAGGGTCTGGGCCCGCAGCCTCCGTGGGCGAGATCTGCCTGGTGGACATGCCGGGGGGCAGGATCCTGGAGGCCGAGGCGGTGGGGTTCAAGGAGTCCGCCATCCAGCTCATGCCCATAGGCGACATGACCGGCCTCACGCCGGGCTCAAGGATAAGGGCCACCGGCGGCCCGGCCAGGGTGGACGTGGGGCCGGGGCTTTTGGGGAGGGTGCTGGACGGCCGGGGGCGGCCCATGGACGGCAAGGGCCCCGCGGAGGCCGAAGGGAGCTACCCGGTGAGGGCCTTGCCCGGAAGCCCCATGGACAGGGCGAGGATCCTGGAACCCGTGGACGTGGGCGTGAGGTGCATAAACGCGCTCCTGACCTTGGGCCGCGGCCAGAGGGTGGGCATATTCGCGGGCTCCGGGGTGGGCAAGAGCACCCTCATGGGCATGATTGCCCGCCACATGAAAGCGGACGTGAACGTGATAGCGCTCGTGGGGGAGC
>JAIRZX010000091.1 GCA_031267005.1 Deltaproteobacteria bacterium | reverse complement strand
TATAGTAAATGATCACCTTTCCGGAGTCGATACCCTCCATGCCTCGCCAGTTCGCCTCGGCGTGGAACATGGCGATCGTCTTCAATTAATCTGGTAGTAACGGGGCTCGTAGACCCCGGCCTGTTTCTTGGAGTCGAGCGCCCAGGACGGCTCGACGGAGGGGGCCGGCGTGTCGCCGCACCTCCACGTCTTCGGGGGTTTCGCGGGACTCGCCCTGTTCGGGCCGTAAGGGTCATCGTGCCAGGCGCAGGAGCTGTCCTGGGTTAAGTATTGAGGGCGGCGGCTGATAAAGGGCAAGCCTGCGGAAAAGTCACGGTCATAGGTCCTTTTGCCTCAAAGAAAGCGGCAGGCAGATAGTTATGCAGGGGGAAGCGGGCTCTCGCCTCCGCTCTCTGGTCGGACGGAGACGTAAGAGAGCGGAAAAGGAGGCTGTAGAAAAAAATGCAGCCGCAGGTTAGAATGCCACGGGGCCTGGCTCTGCGGACGGGCGGCCCGAAACGGCCAAAAGCGGTCTGAATGCGGGGCCTTCCGGCCCTGGAAGGCCCTTTGCCTTCGGCATCCGCCTTGCTCCCGCCCCAGCGCTCCCGCCGTGGGTGTTCCTTTTGCCGTGAAGCTTAAGGCCGCTCTTGACGGTCGGCAGCAACGGTTGCCCGCCTTAACGCCTATTCCCTTCAGACTGAGGTGACTCCACGTGACTGAGATTCCCGAAGACACGGCGGCCCTGCCTGAGGCCTCCGGCGAGGCCGACCCCTCTCCCGGCTGCGAGGACGTCCCCTCCGGAAGCCCCTCCTCCCCTTCCTCGTCGCTTTTAAAAGACGGTGCCTCCGGGGACGACTCCGCTTCTTCCGTTTTCTCCTCCTCCTCCTCCTCCTCCTCCTCCTCCTCCTCCGCCGCCGCCGCCGCCGCCGTCTCCTCCGATTCAGAAAGCTCCGGCGCCCCCCCTTCCTCGCGGCCGGGGAACCGGCAGGGAGGCCCGGTCATCGTGATCGAGGGCCTGACCAAGCGCTACGGAAAGGAGACCGTGGTGGACTCCTTGGACCTTACCGTGGACGAGGGGGAGATTTTCGGGTTCCTGGGGCCCAACGGGGCGGGAAAGACCACGACCTTGCTGATGCTCCTGGGGCTCTCGCTCCCCACCGGAGGCAAGGTGTCGGTCCTGGGCTTCGATCCGGTAAAGGAGCCATTGAAGGTCAAGAGCAAGGTGGGGTACCTGGCCGAGAACATGGGCTTCTACGGCGATCTCACAGCCCGGGAGAACCTGTCCTACGTAGCGGATCTGAACCGCATGAAGGACTTCGGGGACAAGATAGAGGACGTATTGGAGCTGGTGGGCCTTTCCGAAGACGCCGACAGGGCCGTCTCCGAGTACTCGAGGGGGATGCGCCAGCGCCTGGGATTCGCCGAGGTGCTGGTTAAGGACCCCAAAATCGCCTTTCTTGACGAGCCGACCTTGGGACTGGATCCGGACGGGATAGCCACCATGCTCGGCATGATAACGAGGCTTCCGAAGGAGAGGGGGCTTACGGTCATCCTCTCCTCGCATCTCCTGCACTTGGTGGAGAAGGTGGCCACGAGGGTGGGCATCCTGCGGAAGGGGAAGCTCCTGGCCCAGGGATCCATAGCCGACCTCGCCTCCGCCACGGGCCTGGAGAACAGCCTGGAGGCCGTCTACAGCCACTACTTCCACCGCGGGGAGGAGGCAGCCTAAACCGCCATGCGCGCCGTCATCCGCAAGGAGCTGGCCGACCACTTCGGGTCGGTGAGGTTCCTCATAATAATGTCGCTCATCTTCATGGTGAGCTTTCTTTTGACGTACCTGGCAGGCCAGAGCGTCAGGGACGTCCTGGCCGAGGGCGGGAACACCTACCTCGAGGGCAGGACCTTCCTCCTGTTGTTCACCGCCCCCGGGGCCTTTTTCTCGCTGTCGGCCTTCCTCTCCCTCTTCGGCCCCCTGGTGAGCCTGGTCCTGGGCTTCGACTCCATCAACCGGGAGCGCAACCAGGGGACCCTGAGCAAGATCCTCTCCCAGCCGGTGCACCGCGACGAGGTCATACTGGGCAAGTACCTGGCGGGGCTCTTCACGGTGGCCCTGATGCTCACGGCGCTCCTGCTCCTTTTGGCCGGGATGGGCATTGTGGGCGTGGGGGTGGTCCCGACTTTCGACGAGTGCCTCAGGCTGTTCATGTTCTGGCTGCTCACGGTAGTCTACATGGGCTTCTGGCTGGGACTCGCGATACTCCTGTCCATCCTTTTCCGCTCCGTGGCCACCTCCGCCATGGCGGCGGCCGCCATGTGGATCCTGGTCATCTTCTTCCTGCCGGTCCTGAGCCAGGCGGCGGCCTCCACCTTGGCCCCCTTCAACGATCCCCAGAGGCCCCGGGCCGAGGAGCTCGCCACCTACTCCCGGGTGCACAAGGCCGCCACCATGGCCTCGCCGACCGGGCTCTTCACCCAGTCCGCCGCCGCATTGCTCGACCCCACCCACCGCGGGAGCGACCAGGCCTTCCGGATGGCGCTCATGAGCCGGGTGGACCGATACCTCCTGTCCCGCTTCCAGGGGGGGATCTCGTTTTCCCAGTCGTTGCTGATCGTGATGCCGGACATCCTGCTCCTGCTCTGTTTCTCCATAGTCACGTTCGTCCTGTCCTACGTGGTCTTCGTGCGCCAGGAGGTGCGGTCCGTCTGAGGCCGCCCCCCGGCCGGCAGGCTGGGGGGCGTTCCAAAGTTGCGGGGTTGCGGCCAAGGCCTTGTGCCTCGCGGTCCAACGGTCCGTAGGCGGGGCGGAGCCGCGACCTTTCCGACCGGGGGAGGCCCGCGATCCGTCCGCGGCAGACATCGGACATTCCGGGCGGCCGGTCCAGGACAAGCCCGGCGTCCGGCCCCGTGTATGCCGGGGGAAAGTACCGGACAGCCTGGGGCCAGACTCGGACACACCGGGAATCCTCTGCGGGCCGTTCCGAGGCTGACGCCCTAATGCCTGAAGGCGGTCCTCCGTCAGTCCGCTACGCCGCGCTGAGTTCGTCGACAGCGTCTGGAGCGAGCTTATGGACTCGGGCCGGGCTGGCGTGTCTACATGTTTCTGTAGTCCTTACACACTATTGACCTGACCTGACCTGACCTGACCCGACCCGACCCGACCAAGCCTAGCCTTGACTGGACCGGCCTTGCCTTGCCTTGCCTTGCCTGGGCTGGGCTGGGCTGGCCTGGCATGGGCTGGCCTTGCCTAGCCTGGGCATGGCCTTGCCTGACTTTGCCTGGACTGGACTGGGCTGGGCCGGGCCGGGCTTGCCAGGCCAGGGCCGTGCTGACCTTGCCAGACCTGATCTGCACCGGCCTAGCCAGGACAAAGCGGGAGCGGCAAGCGGGCCTTGCGGTTCCGACTGCTGTAGCGGGCTCGATTGGGGACGGTCAGGGCACACGGCTCGGGGTTCCGCCCTTACATGGAGCCGCCGCGCTATCTCGTAGATGATGTGTTAACGCTGTAGCCTTAAGGGGCCCGGAGCCGGACTTGGGGAGGCGTTACCCTCGAGATGTCTCCGTCGGTTCCAGCGGTTTAATCTCAACGGCTCTTCGGCGGAGGGTCTGCGGCAAAGGTCCGGATGCCGGGTTTCAGCTGAGGCGTCGGAAGCTTAGCCGACAGCCTTTGAAGGAGGCGATTGTGCTTCCCGCCCCTGATCCGGAGGAAAGACGGGCGCGGCTTGTCTGCGCCCGCAGGATTCAGTTGCGGGCACTTCGCAGGAAAACGCGGCCTTAAACAATGTAGCACGGGACGATCCTGGACGCCCGGCGGCCCGGAGGACAACTGGCTGGGATCAGGCGGACGCTTCAGCTGTGTGAAGCCAAGCGCGCTGACAGGCTTATTGTCGCAGAGGCCGGGCCTTGTTCCATAAGGCTTGTTTGGTCGCAGCCGAGGTCTTAGGCCTTCCTCGGATCCGCAGGAGTTTTGGGCTCGATGCCGGGAGGGACGGACTTGAGAGTAGTTGAGCTTCTTTCTCGAAGGTATTTTCGGAATAGCTCTTAAAATTGTTCTATATGAATCTGGCCGAAGAGAGGTGCGTGTGCTCGATGCCGGTAACTGCATGCGCCTTTCTTGTTTCGATGGGCGCTTCCCGGTTCAGGCCAGAGATATCCGGCGGGCCGTAGAGCCAGAGCCGGGATCCGGTTTATGAGGAGAGTCGTGCGGAGAGTCCTGCTTTCTCCAGAGCAATCAGGGCCTTCAAAGCGACCTTGGGAAACAGCATCCCCAGCGTCTCCATGGCCTAAGGGGCTTCTGCATCCCCAGCCTCTCCATGGCCTAAGAGGCTCCTGCATCCCCGGGCTCTCCATGGCCTGAGGGGCTCCTGAAGCTCCAGCCACTCCATGGCCTAAGGGGTTCCTGAAGCTCCAGCCACTCCATGGCCTGAGGGGTTCCTGTAGCTCCAGCCCCTCTATGGCCTAAGGGGCTCCAGCAGCTCCAGCCTCCCCGAGGATCCGGGGCATCCAGGCGCCCTCGCCTCGTATGGCGTCCTGGAGTTCCAGAGCCATGGCGAGAACTCAGGCAGGACCGGGTAGGCTTAAAGGGGCGGGGAGGCAAGGGGCGCGCCTTGTCAACGCCCGCGTTTGAAGCGGGCGGGAGCCGAGCGGATAGAGCCGAGTCATGGATGGGTTATTTACAATTAGATAGGAAAAGCGAAAGAAAGGGAGTTGAGTTAAGTAGTTGAAATCTCTAATTTTTTTGGAAATATTGGAGATTTGCCGTCTGAACACGGGCACGGAAAATTGGCGGAAGGGATGCTGAAACCAGGTGCTTTTTGCCCGATTCGGAGTATAATTAAATTGACGTTTAGGGATGCCCTCCAGCGTCTCCCGAGCCGGGCCCGAACCAGGGGGCTTCCGCGAAGACGGCTCTTGCCCTCAGGGCGTGGCCTTTTCCCGGACGCGGCCCAAGCCTTCGGGGCTTGAGTCCGTCCGTCTAGGGAGAGGCCGTTCTGCGGCAGGCCGCCTAAACCCATCGCTTTTTACCTATGCGGGAGCGAATCTCCCCGGCCCCTTCTTCCGGATTCCGAATCTCGGGGAGGGTGCGCCGTCGTCCTCTCGCGCCTCCTCCGACGGGGCTGGCCTTCCAAGCCCCCATCTTCCCTCCAGGCGGGTCTCCCATCCCTTCCAGGCGTCTGGACTCCCGTCCCCTCCGGGCTCCGGGCCTCCGCTCCTCCCCGAGAGCCGGGTCTCCCGTCATGCCCCGTCTCCGGGCCTTCGCTTCCCTCCGGGAGCCTGGCCTCCCGTCACGTCCCGGCTCCGGGCCTCCGCTCCCTTGCGGGAGCGGGGCCTCCCGTCACGTCCCGGCTCCGGGCCTCCGCTCCCCTCCGGGAGCAGTGCCTCCCGCCATGTCCCGGCTCCGGGCCTCCGCTCCCCCCGGTAACAGGGCTTCCGCTAGTCGTAGCTCCCCCTCCGGGCAAGAGGCTTCAGCCCTCTCCTCGCGAGTCTTCGCTCCCTTCCGGGCGAGCCTTCAGTCCGCCTCCGGTCCTCCTCGCGTCACTCCGTCCCCACGCCTTCCAGGGGTCAGCCCCGAGAGCGTTTAGGGGTCAGCCCCGAGAGCGTTCGACGACGCCCATGTTGCCGCGCGCGTCGGCCCTTGAGGGCGCTTGTGGGATTGATGTTGTTTAATTCTTGGATTGCTCTTCGTTTATCCAATAATTCTTCTGAATAGCCCTGCGCTTTTGTGGTTTGTTAGCCCCTTCTTGTCCGGCTTTCCTCGCGGGCCTCTTCGCCCTTTACTGTTGACATGGCTAAGTGGTTGATATCAAAGGTTTTTTTCCCAAACTATGATCATCTCGGTCGCCGGTCCGGCCGCTTTGCGTCCGTTTTTGTGGGATCCACAGGCTGGCGTTGGCTTTCCGCAGGGCGGGCCGCGGCCCGGGCGATCGGGTCCGGAGCGGCGGAAAGCTCGGGCTTTCCAGCTGCACGTCGGCCCCGGGCCTAGCGGACGGCGTCCAGGCGGGCACGCGGGCTGCCCGCCGGACTGAACAGAATAAAATAATGACTTGACAAAAAGGCCGTTTTGGTCTATTCCATAAAGACACGCGAAACCTGCCTAAAGGCCAACCAAGACATCTAGAGTTTTTGCCGATGAAAGATCCAAACAAGAAAGGCGCGAACCCGGCACTTGGGCCGCAAGGCTCACGCAGGGCCTTTCCTATCCCCTCCGAGCCATGTCACGCCGTCCTCGGCGTCCAGGCGCGGCAGGGGACCCGCCCCTGGCGTTGCCAGGGCGGATCTTTCCCGTTGGCCCGCTTCAGCCTGCCTTCTTGAGGCGGGCGGGGCGGTTTTTTTTTGCCGGGACCCCGACCCCGCCGGGGTCCCGGATCGCGAGCGGCGGCGGAGCGGCCGGGCTGCCTTTAACGAGAGCCAGCCCGCCAGGGGGCCCGGAGGCCCCGCGGCCGGTTTTTTTTCCAGTGAGGAGGGGGAGGGTTTCGCCCTTTTTCCGCCTCGCGGCGATTCACGGCGGGGACATCCCCCCCGCCCGGCCCTGCCTTCCCCGGCGCCCCCGCCCCCCCAGCCCCGGTGTACCGGATCCCGTCAGAGAGCCGACGGACCCTGGGGACGGGCGGGACCACGCGCCAAGCCCGACTGCAACCCCCTGCGGCCCCTCGCGCCCAGGGGATACCCGAAATGGCCCGCGATCAAGGAAGTGACCGCCTTTCGCGCCCGCCCGCGCGCTCTTAAAAGAGTCAGTCTTCATCAATTCAATTCGGCCGAAAGCTCCATAAAGGCCGGCCCGATTTCCCAGGAGGTGGAACTTGGCCTTCCAAGTCAGCAAAGTTAAGTACAGCGGGAAGATCAACGAAGTACCGCTCGGCACCCAGAAGCTTATCGTGGGCGGACAGTCAGCCTACAACTTCCACGATTTCGAGGGTACCTTCCCCCACAAGCCCATAGTCGGGCTGCAGGTCTGGGACATGGATCCCGGCGACGCCTACCCCGCCCCCCTGACCGAGGCCTACGCGGGCGTGCTCGGCGACCCCGCCGCCTGGGCCAAGAAGTGCGTGGAGTACGGCGCCCAGATAGTCTCCCTGCAGCTCAAGAGCACCGACCCCAACGACCTCGACGCCCCGCCCGAGAAGGCGGTGGAGGTGGTGGGCAAGGTCCTCGGCGCCATCAACGTCCCGCTCATCGTGATGGGCGTCGACAACAAGGAAAAGGACGTCGAGACCCTGTCCAAGGTCGCCGAGGCCTACAGCGGCAAGAACCTGATCATCGGCCCGGTCACCGACAAGAACTACAAGCAGCTCGGCGCCCAGGCGCTGGCCTACGGCCACACCATCATCGCCAAGTCGCCCATCGACGTCAACCTGGCCAAGCAGCTGAACATCCTCCTGATGGACCTCGGCGTCAAGGCCGACAAGCTCCTGATCGACCCGACCATCTCGGGGCTGGGCTACGGCCTGGAGTACACCTACTCCATCATGGAGCGCATCATCATGGCCGCCCTGGTCCAGCAGGACGACAAGCTCCAGCAGCCCATCATCGCCATCATCGGCGACGAGACCTGGAAGGTCAAGGAGTGCCAGCTCCCGGTCGAGGGCAACGAGACCATGGGCAACCAGCTGTGCCGCGGCGTCCTCATGGAGGCCACCACCGCCGTGTCCTTCCTGGCGGCCGGCTCCAGCGTCATCCTGTGCGCCCACCCCGGGTCCCTGAAGCTCACCCAGAGCTACATCAACGCGGCCTCCGACGGCGGCGCCATTGCCGACCCGGGCATCGGCGAGATCCCCATCACGCAGATCCCGTAGGGCTTTCAAGCCTTTCCCGCGCCCCGGGGGCCTGGATCCAGGCCCCCGGGGCCATCTTGCCCGGCTAGCCCGCCCGGAGATCCCGCACGTAAAGATTCCGGCCGGAGATCCCGCCCGCCCGAAGATCCATCCGGATGATCCATCCTGAGGATCCCGCCCGAAGGGCTCGCGCGAAGATCCCTCCCGAAGTTTCCGGCCCCCCTAAAACTCCGGGCCCTTCCCGGACTCCGGGGACTTCCCGAACTCCGGGGACCTCCCGGACGGCGTGCCATTCCCGTACTCCGGTTCCTCCCCCGACTTAAGGGAGGCCCGGATCCCGGACGTCCCCCGGCTCTCCGGGGGCGTCTCCCCACCAGTAACGGGCCCCGAGCGGGTCCATAGACTTACAAGCGTCATCTGCGAGGAAGACCATGAGCGAGACGAACCCCAAAGACGCAGCCCCGGCCCAGGACGCGGCCGCCCCGGCCCCCGAGGCTGGCGCCGGCAAGCCCAAGGTCTCGGACACCCCTGTAGCCGACTCCCTTATCGAGAACACCGACCGCGTCCACGTCCGGATTCCCAGGTACTAGTAGGCAGGGAGCGCGGCCGCCCTTTGCCGCCTGAGGCCGTCCGCGGCGGACGAACCGGCCCTGCTCCAAGGCGGGGCGCCCGGTCCGGCCCGGCACAGAGCCAGGGCCAGAAGCCTTTTCCCGGCCTCCGGCGGAAGGCGCCTTCAGTTTCTTTATTAGTTTCACTCGAGTCCAGTCCGTTCCAGTCCAGTCCAATCCTGTCCAGTCCGAATCTGTTCCAGCCGTTCCAGTCCAGTCCAGTCCGATCCGTTCCAGTTCAGTCCAGTTCGATCCGGTCCAGTCCGAATCCGGTCCAGTCCTGTCCGAATCCGTTCCAGTCCGGGTCCTGTCCGAGCCATTCCAGACCAGTCCGGACCGGCCCAGCGCGGTCCGGGCCAATCCGGCACGCCCCAGTCCAGTCCGGTGTATATCGGTCCGGTCCAGCCCGGGCCGCAGAATTTCCAGATACGAGCCGACTCCCGGTCGCATGACGGGGGGATGGCCGCCTTCAGGAGGATTCACCCCCCGTCCTGTCGGCTTGGGGCCAAGACGCGATGAAGCGAGGCTTTCTTCAGCCGCCTGTCCCCGAGCCTTAAAGGCCCGCCCGAGGCGGGCCGCATAAGCCCTCGAGCGGTCCTCGCGCTCCGGCCAAGCCGGGGCGCAGCAGGCCCTGCCTCCTCTAACGAGAAAACTCCGTGTTTACACTCGAGATAAATTGAACCCTCATACGCTGTACCGTGGAGGGGATTCCACGAAGGAGTCAGTTTAATGTCTGAATCTACCAACCCGAAAGTGGCCGTGCCCGAGCAGGTGACCATCGACTCGGCCACTATCAAGATGCTTCGCTTCGCCCAGTCGAAAGGCGTGGAGACCATATTCGACCGGGCGGTGAAGATGAAGCAGTGCAACATCGGCACGGAGGGGATCTGCTGCAGGATCTGCGCCCAGGGCCCCTGCCGCGTGCCCTTGACCAAGGCTATCAAGGAAGGCACGGAGCCCGACAACCGCGTGGGCCTCTGCGGGGCCACCGCGGCCACGATAGTGGCCAGGAACTTCATCCGCCAGATAGCGGCCGGCTGCGCGGCCCACTCCGACCACGGCAGGTCCGTGACCGAGACCTTCCTCGCCATGGCCCACCGGGAGGCGCACGACTACACCATAAAGGACGAGATTAAGCTCCGCGAGGTCGCGGGCTTCTTCGACATCCCGGTGACCGAGGAGCAGGACGGCGTCCAGGTGCCCCGCGACAAGTGGGCCATCGCGGTAGACGTCGGCGAGACCGCCCTGGCCCAGTGGGGCCAGCAGCGCGGCGAGCTCGCGTACCTCAAGCGCGCCCCCAAGAACACCCAGGCCCGCTGGGAGAAGCACGGCGTGAAGCCCAGGGGCATCGACCGCGAGATAGTCGAGATCATGCACCGCACCCACATGGGCGTGGACCAGGACTACAAGAACCTCATCCACCAGGGCGCCCGCTGTTCCCTAGGCAACGGCTGGGGCGGCAGCATGATGGCCACCGACCTCCAGGACGTCATGTTCGGCACCCCGTACCCCAACACGGGCAAGATCAACCTGGGCGTGCTCTCGAGGGACAAGATAAACGTCATAGTCCACGGCCACGACCCGCTGGTCTCCGAGATGATAGTCTGCGCCGTGAACCTCCCCGAGATGCAGGAGTACGCCAAGTCCAAGGGCGCGGCGGGCTACGTCGTCTCCGGCATGTGCTGCACGGCCAACGAGATCCTCGTCCGCCACGGCATGCCGATAGCCGGCGACTACCTCCAGCAGGAGCTGGCGGTCATCACCGGGGCCGTCGAGGCCATGGTGGTGGACGTCCAGTGCGTCATGGAGAGCCTGGCCAGGGT
>JAIRZX010000077.1 GCA_031267005.1 Deltaproteobacteria bacterium | reverse complement strand
CTGGAGCTGGCCGTCCTTCAGCTGCGCGTTCCCGTAGTCGTCTATCGCGACGCCCCAGGAGACCATCTGGAGGGCGGTCGCCACGTTGGCCTTGGTGGTGCGGGTCTTCTTGGCTATCTGGCGGAGGCGCTCTGAGTCGTTGCCGGAGGTTCCGTGCTGGGCCCCGGCGACGCCGTAGGGGGCGATGGCCTTGTGGACGTCGGCGGTCAGGTCCACGTGGATGCCGGTGGACTCCGCCTGGATGCCGTGGGTGGTGCCGTTGTTGAGCGCGATCCAGTCCGGGAAGATGTCGTGGGCGTTGAGCCCCTGGATCAGGAAGAGCGCGTCCTCGGGGGTGGAGAGCCCGATGTCGCCCTTGATCTCGCCCACCTCGGTCTCAAGGCCCGCCCACTTGGGGATGAAGGGGTTCAGGGCGATGGAGGACAGGAGGTTGTCGGCGTCCGGCAGGTGGGAAGCGTCCACAGCGATCGAGGTGATGCCCGCCTCGAACATGGTGGGCACCTCCACCTTGGCCTTGACCAGGTCCTTCTCGTTCTTGATGCCGTAGTGGTCCGCGTGGACGGCCACGGGCACCGTGAGCCCCAGCTCGTTCAAGATGGCGTCCACCTGGCGGGCTATGTTCCAGTAGTTCACCGCGCAGTAGGACTTGGCCCCGCCCTCGCTCTTGGCGATCTCGATTATCACCGCCGCGTTCGCCTTCTGGGCCGCCTGGAGGACCCCGCGGATGATGATGTTGTTGCGGCCGTTGGCGGCGATGGTCATGGCATGCCCCTTCGCCTGGAGGGCGCGGTCGATGAACTTCCCGCTCACGACCAGCCCCCTGGAGTTGGGGAAGAGGCGGACCACGTTGGGGGGCCGCCCGATTTCCAGAAGCTTCTCGTACTCTTTGGACTGGTTGGACCACGCCATGTCTGGACTCCTTTGTTCTGTGCCGCCGGCCGGAGGCCCAGGGCATCCGGCCGGCCGGGCGAATGGTTTTGAGGCGCGGGACGGGGCCCGCACGGCGGGCCCTCTGAGGCGTGAGGCGCGAGGCAGAGGCGCGAGGCAAGAGCAACGAGGCGCGAAGCGTATAAAGGCTGAAGGCTCGAAAAGGCTTAGAGGGCGTCCGGGGCCCCGGAAAAGGCCGAAGGGACCGGATGGCGCCGACCCGCAGGGGGACGCGCGGGCAAGGAAAGGCTCAGTGGCATTATTAAGGAAGGGCCCTGGCGTCCGCCGGAGGGATCAGGCGGACGCTGCCCCGAAGGGCCCATACCGCCCAGTCCGCCGAAGGGTTCAGGCTGACCCTGCCGTCGGAAGGCTCAAACGATGCAGACCGCCGGAGAGCCAGTGCGCCGTCCAGGCCGCCGAAGGGTTCAGGCCGCCCTGGCCGCCGGAGGCCCATGCCGACCCAGCCGACGGAGAATTCAGGCCGTCCAGGCCGCCGGAGGGCCCAGGCCGACCCAGCCGACGGGGAGTTAAGGCCGTCCAGGCCGCCGGAGGGCTCAGGCCGACACGGGCGGCCCGGCGGGCCAGTCAACGGACAGAAGGCCGGGGGCACGGACCAGGAGCTCGGCAATCTCTACCGCGTTGGTCGCGGCCCCCTTCTTAAGATTGTCGGCCACCACCCACATGGTCAGGCCGTTCTCGCAGGAGAAGTCGGAGCGGATGCGGCCCACGAAGACCTCCTCGCGGCCGGCGGCTTCCGAGGCCAGGGGGTAGAGGGCCGAGGCGGGGTCGTCCTGGACCAGGACGCCCGGCGCCCGCATGAGGAGCTCGCGGGCGGCCTCGGGCTTTATCGGGCGGCCCGTCTCTATCCATACGGCTTCCGAGTGTCCGTAGAAGACCGGGACCCGGACGCAGGTGGCGGACACCTTTATGTTCGGGTCGTCGAAGATCTTCACGGTCTCGTTTACCATCTTCATCTCCTCCTTGGTGTAGCCGTTCTCGAGGAAGACGTCCACGTGGGGGAGGCAGTTGAAGGCTATGCGGTGCGGGTAGACCTTGGGGGCGATCTCCTCGCTCCTGAAAAGCTTCCTTGTCTGCTCCGAAAGCTCCTCCACGCCCTTCTGGCCGGTGCCCGAGACAGCCTGGTAGGTGGAGACGACTATGCGGCGGATGCCCACGGCATCGTAGATGGGCTTCAGGGCCACCAGCATCTGTATGGTGGAGCAGTTGGGGTTGGCGATTATGCCCTTGTGGCGCCTGACGGCCCCCGCGTTGACCTCCGGTATTACCAGGGGCACCCGGGGATCCTGGCGCCAGCACGAGGAGTTGTCCACCACCACGCAGCCGGCGGCGGCGGCCTCGGGGGCGAAACGGGCGGATGCCGCCCCCCCGGCGGAGAAAAGGGCTATGTCCAGGCCCTCGAAGGACCCGGGCCCGGCCTCGAGCACCGTTAGCTCCTGGCCGTCGAACTCCACCTTGGAACCGGCGGAGCGCGAGGAGGCGAGGGGGCGCAGGGACTTGACCGGGAAGCCGCGGTCCTGGAGGGATCTGAGCATCTCGCGGCCCACGGCCCCGGTGGCTCCCAGGACCCCCACGCTGTATTCTGCAGGCATTCTGAATTGGCCTTTCTTATGAATTGACCCCTGGCGGGGGACTGAATCCGAGAATGATAACACAGCGCCGGGCCCCTGGCAAAGGGACGGCGGAGACTGACGGCGGGGACCGCGGCGACGCTCAGGCGGCCAAACTCGGACGCGCGGAAGGCTCTCCAAGGCGACGTTACTGGCCCGGCAAAGTCCCGTGAGAGGGATAAGTGACGGCATGGCCGCTCAACATGGGCCGCTCAATACGCCCGGCGGCACTGGAGAAGCAAGTTCACGGGAAATTTTAGGTTAGCCGCAGTTCCAAGGAGAGTACGTCGTTATTCCCTGCGGAGCGCGTCGTTCTTCCATTGGGAGGGCACCGTTGGAGAGGGCATCGTTAATTCCCGCAGAAAGCCATATTCGCCTGAGAAACAACATGAGTAATCTGGCCTCGATATTGCTAGGTTGCTGGCCAGGCAATCTTTGCTCGCGAAAAGGCCTATGGCCGGAAGGCGGAATCCGTGATGCCCGGGACAAGGGATTTCTGGAACGAGAGATACACTCAGGGGATCGGCGCCGGTTCCGGGAGCTACGGGGCGCTCGCCGATTACAAGGCCGAGATCGTTAACGCCTTCGCCAGGGACCACGGAGTGGAAAGCGCAGTCGATCTCGGATGCGGCGACGGGTACCAGGCGGGGCTGCTGAAGTTCTACAGGTACACCGGATTGGACATTTCGGAGGCGGGGGCGAGGAAATGCATGGACGCCTTCCTCGACAACACCTCGGCGAGGATCGAGATCTACAACCCTGACGGCCCGCCGGTCCCGGCGGCGGAAATCGCCCTCTCCATGGACGTGGCCTACTGCATAGCCGAGGACGATCTTTTCGACAGGCACATGGAAGGGCTCTTCGGAGCCGCCGAGCGGTTCGTCCTGGTGTACTCGACTAACACCGACTCCGGGAACGGGGTCAGCCCGAACTTCAGAAACCGCAGGTTCACCGACTGGGTCGCGGCCAAACGGCCCGGCTGGACTCTCGCGGGATTCCTGCCTAACCGCTATCCGCTCTGGCCGGGCGCGAAGCAGCCGGACCGCTCCCCGTGCAGCTTCTACTTCTTCAGCCGGGGAGAGCCCCTCGGGGCCCGCTACGCCCTTTTCCAGCCGGGGAACCTGGGCCCCGTCGAACCCGTTGCCGACGAGTTCGAATGCCAGGAGTGCATGAAGCTGGCCATGGAGAGCATGGGCAAAGGCTCGCCAGAGGAGTCTCTTAACCATATCGAGCGCATCATCGCCTACCAAGCAGGAAAGGGCGCGGTCGATCCCAGATCGTTTTCCAACTACGGCACGGTCCTGACGGCCCTCGGGCGGCTGGGAGAGGCGGAGAAAGCCTTCCGGGCGTCCCTCTGCCTGGAACCGGCTAACAGGGACGCGAGATCGAAAATCGCGAGGGTCCATCTCTCCGAAAAGAACTGGGAATCCCTGAGCGACTACCCGGACGAGCTCATGGGCGTCCTGGAGGCGGGCCAGGCCAAGGCGCTCGTCCCCGAGATCGCCAGGAACCTTCCGAAACTCCTTAACAACCCGAAATTCAAGGCCATGGCGGACAGGTGCCCGGCCGTTTCCGACGGAGGAGAGGACATGGCGTTAAGAGCCGCAAGGCCAGTCGTGCCGAGCGAATGGGAGAACAGGCACTCCCCCAGCTGCGTGCTTCCCCTGTACGCCAAGGGCATGGCGGAGCCCGACTTCCCAGCCAGGCTGAAGGCCCTTCTCGCGAACCTAGAACCGGAGGACAAGGCCAAAATCTGCCGGATCGTAAACAGCCTCCAAAAGCTTTCGGCAAAGGGCGCCGACCCCGCTTCGGTCTTCGCGCCGGAGGAGACGGAGGAGATAAACAGGCTCAAAGACGGCATCCGCGACAGGACGGTCAAGCTCTCCGAGGAGCTGTTCTGCTTCGACGGCTATTTCCTGCCGATATCGCATTTCGGCCCCGACATTTTCTCCAGCCGCCTGGGCATGAAACTCCTCAGGAACCCGGAAAGGTTGCGGGGAAAGGACATAATCGACGCGGGCGGCTACTGCGGCGACTCGGCGCTTGTCCTGTCCGAGGCCACCGACGGCAAGGTCCACGTCTTCGAGCCGGTCCCTCCGCATCTGGAAATGGTGAAGAGGACCTTGAAGCACAACTGCGTCGAGAACTGCGTCTTAGTGCCTCTCGCCCTGGGCGAGTGCGAAAAGGAATCCGTCATATACTTCTTCGGCTCCGGAAGCAGCCTCAGCAAGTTCGACAAGAAAACCGAGGGCCAGCTCGCCCAGATCAAGGTGAAGGTCGTCGCTCTGGACGACTACGTGGCCGAGCACAAGATAGACGTCGGCTTCATCAAGGTGGACATCGAAGGTTACGAGCAGCCGTTCCTCCAGGGAGCGCGAAAGACCATCGCAGAGCAGCGCCCCGCCATGAGCATAAGCATCTACCACAATTACGACGACTTCTTCAGGATCAAGACCGTAATCGAAGGGTGGGACCTGGGCTACAAGTTCAGGATATCCAAGACGCCGGACGGGAACGCCGTAGTCGAGACGGCCTTAGTTTGCGAGGCCGCCTGACAGTTAGGCTCGGCGTCCTCGTCAGGCCCGCCGTCCTCCGTCCGCAGGGCGCGTATTCCGCCTGGCCGAGTCCGGCAACCAAGAGACGGCGCCAGCCCAGGACAAGGTGAATTATCATGGACTTGTTCAAGCTCAATCTGCAATCGCTAATCAACACAACCGACTTCAGCCCGGCCAGCTTAAACAGGCTCAAGCTCTTCAAGGACATAAGTCTCGCGGCCCATGCCTTGAAGTACGACGCTCTCCACGACAATTCCCTGCAGATAGTCTCCGATCTTTGCGCCGCAAGCAACTTAATCGGAGAAGCATTCAAGGCGGCGGCGTGCATGTCCAAGGGGAGTTACTATGACAGAAGCGGCCTGCTCAAGCTCATCAACGCGAAAGAGCCGTCCCCGAAATCCCTCGCCTTCAACATGGAGATCATATCGGCTTGCAACATCAGGTGCCCCCTGTGCTCTAACGCCAAAGAGAGCGGGAAGAACTACTACCTTCACGGAAAGATCATGCCGTTCCCAGTCTTCAAGGAGATTTGGGACGACATCAGGCCGCTCGCGTCGCTCCTGATACTGGTAGGCCAGGGCGAGACTTTCATGCACCCGGACATCTACAAGATCCTCGATTACGTGAAGCCAACCCCGGTCCACATCGATACCAACGGCAACGCTAAGATCGACGCCAGGAAAGTCGCCGATAGCAGCATAAAGACCCTGCTCTTCAGCGTTGACGGGGTTGATCAGCAAACCTACGCGAAGTACAGGGTGGGCGGCGACTTCGGGAAGGCGCTCGACGCCATGAGGGAGGTCATACGGGCTAAGAGGGAAGCCCGCAGGGGGCCCGACATCGTTTGGAAATACATTCTTTTCAAGCATACCGAGCCATACGTCCAGGAATTCCGGAAAATGGCGCGGGAAATCGGCGTCGACAAAATTGACTTAGTCCCCTGCGTGGTCGCTCCAGAGAACACCGAGGACTTGATTAGGGAGTTCATGCCATTGGGGCTTGATCCCCATGAAGAAATTCTGAAGTATGTTGATTTCGAGAACCGCGCACTGGGACTCAACGCGGAAAATGAC
The DNA here is from genome assembly GCA_031267005.1 of Deltaproteobacteria bacterium. Classification (GTDB taxonomy): domain Bacteria; phylum Desulfobacterota; class Desulfarculia; order Adiutricales; family Adiutricaceae; genus JAIRZX01. Next base: position 484 of record JAIRZX010000077.1, on the reverse strand, counting down.
TCCCCGTACTGCACTGCCGGATTCTTCAACCCCCACATCCGAATCAACGGCGACATCAGTCTCTGTTGCTCGTCCTACGATCCAGTAGGCAACGTCCTCGACGGAGGATTCATCAAAAACTGGAACAGCGCGGAATACGCGAGGCAGAGGAAGCAGGCTCTCGCCAACAGATACGCCCTTCCCGAATGCCTGACATGCTCAAGGCGCCAAAACAACCTCGGGCACCTCTTCGACGGCACCGTGCTCGAGTACCGGAAGCCGCCGGAGCCAGACCCCGACCGCACGCTGTGGATGAAGGACCTGAGAATCGAGCCCGACTACCTGGCCTACCTGGAGGCGAACGGCCTTAAGAGGGACATCGAGTATTTCAAGGCCAAGAATCTCATACGGGACGGCCAGTCCCAGCCGGACGCCGCCCTCGCCGCAGGTCACACGCCCGCATCCGAGGCGACAACAGTGCAGGCCTGACGCGGCGAGAGACGAT
>JAIRZX010000037.1 GCA_031267005.1 Deltaproteobacteria bacterium | reverse complement strand
TCCCTCCGTCCCAGAGCGCGGCCGCGGGGGCGTAGCGGAGTTCCCCGTCCAGGGAGAGCATGAGGGACCGGGTCCCCGCCGCGGCGAGATCCCCCTCGGCCGGCCTTATCAGGGCGTCGTAGAGCTTGGCGCCCGCCACCCTGGGGTCGCGGGAAGGCGAGGCGACAAGCCCCCTGAACTCGGAGGCCAGGGCCGCCAGGTCCTTCCTTTTGACCCCGGTTTTCCTGGCAACGACCGTCCCCGGCGAGACCGTCACGAGCCAGAGCTCGTCGGCGGCCGAGACCGCGTGCAGGAGCGTGGCGCCGCTGCCCATTCCGGAGAGGGCGGCCTGGCGTGCGGAGAGCCTCTCGGCGACCCACGAGCCTGGCTCCGGCTCGGCGGGGGCCCAGCCCGGGCCGCTCTTCCCAACGCAAATGTCCCGGAAGGCAGCCCCGGATTCCGCGATCAGCCCCGGAAGCTCCCCGAGGCGCCTCGCCTCCCCGGCGGCCAGGAGCCCCACTTCCCGCTTTTCCGCGAGAGCGGCCCGCTCCGACTCGAGCGCCGCGGACTTCGCCGCGGCGGCGCCGTAGGTCCGCCGGGCCGGCCCGTCGCGGGTGCCGGCGAAGAGTTCCGCGCCTGCGCCGCGATCCCCGGACGCCGCGGCCGCGGATCCGGCGTCCCCTTCCTTCCCTTCCGGGCCTTCCGGTCCCGGCGCGGACGGGAAAGCGGCGTCGAGGCCCGCGAGCTCCTCCTCCTTCAGGAGCCCCAGGACGGCCAGGGCTTCCGCAGTCCTCCCCCGCGACATCAGGATGCCGAAGAGGGATCTGTAACGGTACTCGACGGTGGCGAGGAAGCTGCGCCTGAGCTCCCTCTCGAGCCGGGAGATTCCCGCACGACTCCTCTGGGAGGCTTCGACGGAGAGTTTCATGAAGAACACCGCCCTGTCGGGATCCCCCATGCTTTCGAGGGTCAGGGCCAGGTTAGCGGCGGAATTGGCCGACAGCTCGTGGAAGGGTCCGTAAATCCTGGTGGCCGCTTCCAAGGCGCCGAGTTCGAGGTCCCTGGCGGAAGCGTGTTCCCCCAGGGAAGACAAAGCCGAGGCGAGGTTGATTCTGGCCGCGAGCGTGTCGGGGTGTTCGGGCCCCAGGCGCCTTCCCTGCGCCTCGGCCACCCGCTCGAAAATGTCCCTCGCACGGCTCACTCAGTTCGGGCGTCTGTCGCGGGCATTCCCATATCGACAGCGTCCCCTAGTCGAAATTAAATCACGCCTCTTCCCAATATTTGGCGTGGGGAAGCTTCAAATCGATCGATCGCTGAATGCCCGGTAACTTGGAGGCAACATGCCCGCTAAGTGGCCGGAGGGTTTCGACCCTGTTTACATAGACTTTGAGACTTTCTGGACCGACGAGTATTCACTCAAAAAGATGTCGGTCGAGGAGTACGTCTCCGACAATCGCTTCGAGATACTGGGGATGGGCTATTGGTCCGAGCGGACCGGGCCGGGCTTCGCCTGGGGGGAGCCCGGCGCCAAGGCCATGCTGGACGATCTCCGAGTCGGGGACGATCGGGTAGTCACGATAGCCCACAACATGGCCTTCGACGGCTACATAGCCTCAAGGCGCCTGGGCGCCACCCCGTCGCGACCCTTCTGCACCATAGGCATGGCCCGTTTCACCTCGGCCGGGAGGCAGACTTGGGTCAGCCTGAAGGCGCTCGCCAAGTACCTGGGCCTCCAGGACAAGGGCGACATCGTCCAGTTCAAGGGGCTGCATCTTGAGGACTTCGGCGGGAACGGCCGCTTGGCCGGGTCCATGTCCGACTACTGTTTAAACGACATCGACCTCACGCGCCAGGTAGTGTCGGAACTGGGCCCGCAGTTAACGCCCGAGGCCAGGGATTTCATCTGCCTGTCGATCCGCATGTACATAGACCCCTGCCTCACGCTGGACCGGGAGCTTTTGGAAAAGTACCGGGCCGAGCTTGAAGCGAAGCAGGACGAGGGGGTCGAGCGCTTGCGGCGGATCTTCAACGTCGGTTGCCGCGAAGAGTTCCTGACCATGATACGGAGCCGGGACACCTTCGTCGGGCTGTTGCGCGAGCTTGGGGCCGAAGTCCCCATGAAGGAGAGCGCGGCCAAGAAGACGACCTTCGACAAGGCCATGGCCGAGGCGCAGGAGCTGCTTTCCATCCCCTGCGAGGACCGCGACGAGAAGACGCGCGCCCGCGCGGTTAAGGCCTTGAAAACCATCAAGGGCGGGGTACTCACTCCCGCCTTGGCTAAGAGCGACCTCGGGTTCCAGGCCCTCATGGACTCGGACGACGAGGACATAGCCGAGCTGTGCCGCCTTCGCGCGGAGAACAACAGCTCCATCGCCCTGTCCAGGGCGGACGCTTTCCTGGGAGTGGCCAGGCGCGGCGGCCTGCTCCCGGTCCCGCTCTCGCCCTACCGGACGCAAACCGGGCGCTACGCGGCGGGCAACGAGGGGGGAGGCAGGACGGACGGCTTCAACCTCCAGAACCTGCCCAAGCGGACCGGGGACTTGATGCTCCGGAAAGCCATCAAGGCCCCCGCGGGCACCGTCTTGATAGCCGGGGACTCGTCCCAGATAGAGGCTCGGGTAGGGGCCTGGCTCGCCGGCCAGGCCGATCTCCTGGACACCTTCCGCCGGGGCGACGACCCTTACGTGGAAATGGGAGCGCTTATTTTCGGGCATCCTTACGAGGAGATATTCGAGAAGGCCAAGGAGCTGAAGATCCCCGAGTTCGTGTTCATGAGGAACGTCGGGAAGGAGGTCATTCTCTCCAGCCAGTACAACATAAGCGGCGAGACCTTCGGACGGAGGCTCTTGCAGCAAAAGGTCCGGCTTGCCGAAAACGTGGACGACCATTACGCGGAGGCGCAGAGGATAAACCGCCTGTACCGCGACCGCTTCAAGATGATAAGCCGCACGTGGTGGGACCTGGACCGTTTCCTGCGAGCGTTTGTCGCGGGGGCGAGCTTCGGCGGGCCGTTCCCGGTATGCCGGGCGTTGGAACCCACAACTATATGCGCTTCCGACAAAGACGGCCTGGGCACTTTGATTATCGAATTGCCTAACAAGTTCCCGCTGGTATACCCCGATCTCCGCGTGGACGGCCGGGAGGTGAGCTACCTCCAGATAGGCGGCTTCACCGCCAGGCCCGTGCGGATCAACATCTACGGCGGGAAACTCTTCAACAACCTGACCCAGGGCATGGCCTTCGCCGTCCTCGCGCACCAAGCGGTGGAGCTGTCGCGCAAGTTCCGGTTGGTGGCGAACGTCCACGACTCCTGGGTAGTGCTCGCCCGCGACCCGGACTGCGACTCCGACCAGCTCCCCGAGTGGATTAAAGCGCTCCCCCCGCGCGACGAGGCGAAGTTCAAGGTCCAGCAGATCCTCCGCACCCCGCCGGACTGGGCGCGAGACGTCCCCCTGGACGCGGAAGTGAAGTCCGGACACACATACGAGGTAGCCTAATGGAAGTATTCACCTACTTGAGTTTCGTCTTGAACATCGTCCTCCTGTCCGTCGTCCTGGGTTACAGGATGCGGGCGCGGAAGCACGACAAGGACGCGCTCCGCTGGCAGAACGCCATCCACGCGCTCCGCAACGTCCACGCGCACAGGGAGGGATTGTCATGAGCAAACGACACGTCGAGAGCCCGACCAGCCTGAAGCTCTTCCTCCAGTGCCCGGCCCTGTACAAGGCCCAGTACGTGGATCGCGTCTACAAGTCCGAGTCGAACCGCTACCTGGAGCGGGGCATCAGGGTCCATGAACTGATGGAGCGCTCCGTCAAGGGGGAAGCCGTGGACTGGAGCGACGAGCCCGGAGTCAAGCGGAACGTGGCCCCGATTTTAGAGGCCTTGAAGCGCTACGCGGACGAGGGCTTCGAGATCATCGCCGAGACCCAGGCCGCCGTGGACAAAGACGGCAACGCGGTCGACTGGTGGGACGACTCGGCAATCTACCGCTCCAAGATAGATCTTCTCATGGTGGACCGGGAGCGGGACATACGGGTCATCATGGACTGGAAGACCGGGAAGACTCCGGGCGAGCCGCTGTACCAGCTGGGCTTCAACGCCATGTGCCTGTACCCGCTCTTCGGAGCGGCCCGGTTCCGCGTCGCTTTCGTCTACGTGGACGCCGACAGGGCGGAGTGGTTCAGCGTCATTGGGGGTTGGAACAACGCCTGGCTCACGGACGAAAGCGGGAAAACAATGGAAGAGCTGGCCCGCAGTCTCGCGCAGGTTAATTCGGCCTACGATTCCCGCAACTTCCCGGCCACTCCCAACGACAAGTGCCGCTGGTGCGGCTGGAAGAAGTGCGGGCTCGCATGAAACCCGAAGCCAAGGTGAAGGAGAAGGCCAGGCTCGTATGCGAGGCGGCGGGGGGTTATTGGAACCCGATACTCCAGAACTACATGACCA
>JAIRZX010000582.1 GCA_031267005.1 Deltaproteobacteria bacterium | reverse complement strand
CGGACCGGGCGTCCGGGCGGAGGCGGGCGTCCCCGTCCCCATCACCCTGGATCCCGCGTCCGGCCCCGAGGCGCCCGGCCCAGAGGGTCCCGGTCCCGCGGGGGGCAGGGCGAATGCCGCCGCCGAGGCCAAGGCCTCGCCCAAGGCCAAGGCCCACGCCGTGCCCCGGACCGTTCTGGCCGGCCCCAAGCCCTCCAGGCCGCAGCGCGCCCCCGCGCAGCCTGCTTCTTCGGAGGGAGCCGCGCCGCCGGGGCCAGCTTGCCGGAACCCCGGCGCCGGCCGCCGTCCATGGACGCGCGGAAGGGGCCCAGCCCGGCCTGCATGACTTTTCCCGGGGGCCAAGAGCCCCCTGCGGCGCCCCGTGAAGGCGCCTGAAAGGAGAGCGGATGACGGCAAACGAAGCGGCCGCGAGCGCCAAGCGCGCTGAGCTCGCGAGAAGGCTAGCGGGGCTGGGCACCGCGGCAGTGGCTTTCTCGGGGGGGGTGGACTCCACTTTCCTCCTCTCGGAGTGCCACAAGGCCTTGGGCGCCGGGGCCGTGGCGGTGTCGGGGAGATCCATGAGCTTCCCCCCCCGCGAACTGGAGGCGGCCAAGCGCTTCGCCTCGGAGCGCGGCATCCGCCACCGGGTGGTGGACTCTGAGGAGATGGACGTGCCTGGTTTCGCCGACAACCCCCCGCACCGCTGCTATCTGTGCAAACGGGGGCTTTTCGCGAGGATCCGGAGCGCGGCGGACGAGGAGGGCGCTAAGTGGGTGCTCGAGGCCTCCAACCGAGACGACGAGGGCGACTACCGCCCCGGCCTTGAGGCCGTACGCGAGATGGGTGTCTTGAGCCCGCTCAGGGAGGCGGGGCTCACCAAGGACGAGATAAGGCTCCTCTCGCGCGAGGACGGGCTCCCGACCTGGGACAAGCCCAGCTTCGCGTGCCTCGCCTCCCGCTTCCCCTACGGGGAGCGCATCACCCCCGAGGCATTGAGGCGCGTCGACGCCGCCGAGGAGTTCCTCATGTCGCTGGGAATGCGCCAGGTCCGGGTCCGCCTCCACGACAAGGGCAGGCTCGCGAGGATAGAGGCGGACGAGGACGGGCTAAACTTCCTCGCCGACCCCGCCGCGAGGGCGAAAGTCCACGCGGAGCTCCTTGAACTGGGCTTTACCTACGTGGCCTCGGATCTGGCGGGCTACCGCTCCGGCAGCATGAACCTGACGCTCCCCGCGGCATCCGCCGGAACCGGCGGGGACGCCGGGGCGGGCGGAGGAAGGGGGACGGGCGGCGGCGGCGGTTGACAGGCGGCCACGGCGGGCCGAAACGATGCCCGCCCTCAAGGGCTTAGAGAGAGAGGCAGCGCCGGGATCTCCGGAACGCCCCCCTCTTTAAGGCCTTAAGAACAAGGGCCCGGAAAGCGCCGAGGCAGGAAGCCCGCTGATCCCGAAGCCCGGGCTCCCGCGCGCCGGCGGGAAGACGGCGCGGGCGGAGACGCCAGGGAGGAAATATAATGGACCCGGGCCCGTCGGCGCCCGTCCGGGCCCGGAACGGGTCCGGAAAGACGCCCGGCTTGGCCCGGAAAAGGTCAAGGGGGACGGCCCAGGAATGATCCTGAGCCGTCCCCCTTGCTGTTGGAGCGCCAGCATGGCGGCCGGAGCCGTCCCCCTTGCGGTTGGAGCGTCAGCATGGCGGCCGCCGGCCCCTCCCCGGTTCCCCTTGCGGGGCGGGGCGGCTTGCGGGGCATGCAATAAAGGCGGCTACTCGGCGGGGGCGCTGGCCTCGGGGCCGCCCTTGATGGTGACCGTGTTGATCTTGACCTCTTTCGTGGGCCTGTCGGCGCGGCCGACCTCGGTCTTGCCGATGTTCTTCACGACTTCCATCCCCGAGCTCACGCGCCCGAAGATGGCGTGCTTTCCGTCGAGCCAGGGGGTGGGGGCCAGGGTGATGAAGAACTGGGAGCCTCCGGTGTTGGGCCCGGAGTTCGCCATGGAGAGCACGCCCTCGGAGTCGTGCTTGAGGCCCTCGCCGAACTCGTCGTCGATGCTGTAGCCAGGCCCGCCGGTACCGCGGCCCTCGGGGTCGCCGCCCTGGATCATGAAGCCGTCGATGACCCTGTGGAAAATCGTGCCGTCGTAGAACTTGCGCTCGGCCAGCCCCACGAAGTTCTCGACGGTCTTGGGGGCCTTGTCGTTGAAGAGCTCCACCTCGAACGCGCCCATGGAGGTGTCGAAGACCGCAGTTTGGCGCTGGGGGGCCCCCTGGTCCTGGGCGGATGCGGCGGATGCGGAAAGGACGGCGATCCCGGCCGTCAGGGCCAGGGCCGCGGTAATGGCGGCAAGCATATTATTCCTTATGTATAGCGGCATGGCGTTCCACTTTCCGTTCAGTCCCCCCAGCTGAGCTGGGGGGGGATCCTTCTTGTTGGTCGGGGCGAGAGGATTTGAACCTCCGTCCTACTGCTCCCAAAGCAGCCGCGCTACCAGGCTGCGCCACGCCCCGCCATTCAAAGGGTTTGAATCATACCCGTTCGGGCGGCGGTTGGCAAGGCATTTTTGGAAACCCTTGCGGGAGGCCGGGTATGGGCGGTTTCCGCCGGCCGCACGGCAGCCTCTTCCCTGGCGTCCGGCTTCCAAAAACGTCCCGCCGCCACGCTTCATATGCCGCAGGCGCCCCTTCGAAGGCCCGGCACCAGCCCCGACGGCCTGAGATAGCTGGTGATAGCCTGAGACGGCCTGAGACGGACCCGGAAGGCCCTTGCCTCTGAGAGAGCGCAGGCGATCCGTCCCAAGGCTGGCGCCCTCCGAGGGGCTGGCGCCCCCCAGCAGGATGGCGCCTTCCGAGGGGCGGGCCGTCCAAGGGTCAGGCGCCCTCCGAGGGGCGGGCGGCCGCCCTCGCCTCGGCGCCCGGACGGGCTTCAAGGACGGCCGCAGGACGGGAGCCTTCCGGGCGAGGCGTTCCGCTGGTCCCGGTTGCCCGGAACGTCCTCCTTTTCCCGCCGGTCCCGCCCCCCCCTCCCCAGAGCCTGCGGCGGCCGCCGGGCATCGCCCTCAGCGCTAAGGCCCGGCCGCGCACGGCCGCGGCGTTTTCTTGACGAATAATCTTCCGCTCCGGCCTTTCCCGGCGCTCGATCCCAGCTGGCCGCCGCCTTCGCCGGCGCGGGCGCCCTAATTTTTTTACAGCCCCGAAATCCCGGGACAATTTCCGCTGACTGGCGGCCCCCGGCCCCCGGCGCGGACCCGCCGAATGCCGGAAACCTGCGCCCGGCCGAGCTTTGCGGGCCGGGAACCGCTTTCGGGAAAACCCTTGCTTTTGCCCCTTGGTTGCAGGAAAATACGCGAATCCGTTCCTGAAAACCCGACGCGCCGGTCGACTGCAGCGTACGCCGCCCAACGCCGTTTCAGGATCGTGGCGTCCAGCCGTTTTCCGGGCCGCCGCCGGCCGTTGCGGCCAATGTCCCGACAACCCCTTTCCCCCCGGCGAAAAGCCGGGCACGGTCCCCGCGATGTCCCTGCGCTTCGTGACGACCCGAGGGCCCGAGCCCGAGGGCTCCTTCCGGCCCGCCGACCCCAAGGCCTTCCGCCGCGCGGAGGCCAAGTGCTCCAAGCTGGCCTCGGCCTTCTACCTGCGCGAGGTCTCGGCAGGGGCCTGCCGCGAGGCCTGCGGCGGGATCCTCGACCGCGATCCACTGGAGCTGAACGCTCTGTCCCTCTACCTGGACGCCAGGCTCTCAGAGCCGGGGGGGCTCTCGGAGAACCTCGCCCAGGACGCTGCGTCCAGGATGCGCCCGTTCCTGGAGCTCGTGGGGGGCTTCCGGGGGGGGTTGGACCCTTCGAGCGAGCTAACCGCGCACTTCCTGGGATGCCACCACGCCCTCACAGCCGCGACCGTGTGGGCAGGGAAATACCGCGAGGCGCTGGAGATGTGCCTGAGGCACGCTGGATGGGACGCCGGCTGCCCCGACGGCGCCTGGGCTTACGCGGGCAACCTCATGCTCATGCTGGGCCGCCTGGACGAGGCCGAGGCTTTTTTCACCTCCCCGCCTGTCCCCATGCCCTACGAGTCGGCCTACGGAGAGGCGCTCCTGCGCTTCCTCCAGGGCCGCCACGCGGAGGCGGCGGGCGTCCTGCGCCGGGCGGCCATAACGCAGCCCTACGTCGCCGAAATCATCCTGAGGCGCGCCCGCGGCCCCGTGCCCGCGTGGAAGTTCCCGGACGGCCGCGCCCTTTTCTACAGCGCCATGAGCTACGCCGACGCCTTCCTGGGGGCCAAGATCTGGGAGCTTGGGGACGGGGAGGCAGCGCGGTTCCTCAGCTGGGTCTACAACTCCCCCGGCATGATGGCGGAGCGGGCCGAAGCGCTCTCGATACTCTCGGCGCCCGGGCCCGGGGCCGCCCCCGCGGAACTCGCCGCCGCCCGCGACGAATTCATCCGCTTCTCGCTCGCCCACGACCCCGGGCTGGCCCGCTCGCTTACCGATCCCGTGGAGGCGGGCGGGACGCTTGTCAGGCCGTGGGAGGCGCCAGAGGGCTCCGCGCTCGGCGGCCGGGCGGATTCCCGCGCGCGGACGGGGCCGGACGGGCGGGCGGAGTCCCGGCTGGGGGAGAAGCCCGCGCGGGGAGCGCGGCCCGGACCCCGCGCGAAGGCCGGGGGGAGCTACCCCGGCAGGCAGGGGGGCGCTCCCGCGCCGGAAGACGCCGCCTGCCCGGGCCGGAACCGCCGCCTGAGGCCGGTATCCAGCGAGCTCGCGGACGCCGGGGACAGTCTGTCGGATCTGGACTGGATCTTCGCTTCGGCCGGGGGTGAAGCCACCGGCCGCCCGGAAGCCGCAGCAGGCTCCGGCGCCCCCGGGGAGGCGCGCCTCTCTGGGAGGGGATCAGCGGTTGGGGCCTCCGCGGCGGCGTCCGGCCGGTCCGCCGCCTCCGGGAACGGTCCGGGGGACGTTCCGGGCAAGGGCGGCAACGCCAACGGGAACTCGCCCGGCGCTCCCAGCAAGGCGCCTGACGACCCGCGGCGGGACGACGGCGCCCCCGCCCCGGAAGGGATCGGCAAAGGCCGCGCCCGGTCCGACGGCTGGGAGCCCTGGTCTCCTTCGGCCCCCCCGGGCGGCGAATGGGAAAGCGAGGAAGGGGACGACGAGCCGGACTGCGGGGACTGCGAGGTCTGCGAGGTCTTCGACCAATGCTCGCAGAGCCTGGAGCGCCAGGAGGACGAGTGCGACGAGTGCTCCGAGTGCGAGATAGAGGGATTCTGCCGGCCGGCGCCCCCGACCCCCAAGGACCCGCCTTTCCGACACTGAACCCGCCCGGTCCCCGGCCTTCCCCGAATCGGGTCGGAGCCCGGAGAGCGCCCCGGAGGACCCCGCAAGCCCTCAAGGCCCCCTCGCCGCTCGGGCGGCGCAACGCAAAAACCGCGCCTCTCCCGCCGCCCTCCTCTCGGCCTGCCTTCCGCCGCCCTCCTCTCGGCCTGCCTTCCGCCGCCCTCCTCTCGGCCTGCCTTCCGCCGCCCTCCTCTCGGACTGGCTTCCGCCGCCCTCCTCTCGGACTGGCTTCCGCCGCCCTCCTCTCGGACTGCCTTCCGCCGCCCTCCTCTCAGACTGGCTTCCGCCGCTCTCCTCTCCGCCTGGCTTCCGCCGCCCTCCTCTCGGACTGCCTTCCGCCTGCCTTCCGCCGCCCTCCTCGCCGCCTGCCTTTCGCCGCCCTCCTCGCCGCCTGCCTTTCGCCGCCCTCCTCTCAGACTGCCTCCCGCCGCTCTCCTCTCCGCCTGGCTTCCGCCGCTCTCCCCTCGCCCTGCCTCCGGCCGCCCTGCCCCCTCGCCGCCAGACTTCCGCCTTCCTGCCCCCCCACCCGCCCCCTCACGGCCCTCGTCCCGCCTCCCGCCGCCATCCTCCCCTCGTCCCGCCTCCCGCCGCC
>JAIRZX010000543.1 GCA_031267005.1 Deltaproteobacteria bacterium | reverse complement strand
GGAGGATACTGCGGAAGGCCGGCATAAAGCCCGGGGCGCTCCGGACCTGGTTCGTGGGCAGGGCCCCCGGGTTCTGCGAGAAGGCGGCGGAGGTCATCTGCCGGTGCACGAACTCCGCTGAGACCCAGCTCCGGAATATGCTGGCGGACTTCTGCGATTGAACAAGAGGTCAGCAACGGCGGAACTCCGCCCAGACCGTTTGCGAAGCTCGAATCGACCCCTCCGCCGGGGGAGCCATGGGCATCCCTTCCTTCATGGAGCGTTCGACTTCGAAGGGGCGGCCGAGTTTTCGCTGTGGAATCACGGCTTGCGCCGGGAAGGAACAACTGGCCGCGTAAACCCGGAAGTATACCCGAAGGGGCCCGGCTGTCAACGGGGACATCGGAGCAGTCGGGAAAGAAAAACGGCTGAAACCCTTGGATTTCAGCCGTTTTTGACATTATCAGAGGGCTAGCCGGAAACCCTGTTTTTAAAGGATGGTGCCGAGGGACGGAATTGAACCGCCGACACGCGGATTTTCAGTCCACTGCTCTACCAACTGAGCTACCTCGGCGCGAAGCCAGAATCTTATACAGGAAAGCTATTTCGCTGTCAAGCCCAGGCTGGCTTTTTGGCTTTTAGGCCTTTGGCCTTTACCCAGTTGCCGTAGCGGGCTGAACGCACCCGGAACGCGCAAGCCGCCCTCGGGCCCCGCGCTGACTGCCCAGGGAGTGCGCCAGCGCCTTTTCGGGCGCCGTCAGAGGGGGCCCGGGACGTCCGGGGCTGCGGTCCGGGCGCCTCCCTGTCCTGCGAAGGGGCGTCGGCTCCGGCAGGGCAGTTGTTTTACGGCCACTGGCGCCGCGGAGCGCCAGGCGTTGCCGGGGACCCTTGGGCGCTAGGCTCGGCGCCTTTATGGAACGAGGGACGGAATTGAACCTCGCCGAGCGGCCGGGGCTGTCGGTTTCGGCGCCCGAGAGGCGAGTGCGCCAGGTTCCCGGTTTTTCCGGAGTCTCCCGGGGTTTCCGTTTTCCTGGGAGCTTTCGGGGCCTTCAGGGGTCCGGCGGGCCCCCGGCCGCCGCCGGGTTCCGCCCGGGCCAGGCCGCTGGCCAGCCTGGAGGCCGATCGGGAGGGTGGTGGCCCAGGAGGCGCTCCATGGCAACCCGTCCGCCCCGGCCCGACCCCGAATTTTTAGGTTTTATGCGGGATTATGATAGACTATAAAAACGCGCGACGGCCTCAAGGGCGCCCGCCGAGCCCGGAAGCCGTCTGGCCCCGTCCGCCACGCGACCGTGAACGCCGCCCGGCGCCCCAAGCCCCGGAGATTCCGGCGGACGGCGGCCCCGCCGCCCTTTCCGCGCGGGCAGCCGCCATGGGGCGCCATCGAAGGGCGCCGGTCGTGTTCCAGTCCCTTTGGTTCCGGACCCCAGCCATCGGGACACCTGGACCAGGCGTCGGGACACCTGGACCAGGCGTCGGCCCCCGGAGCCAGGCGCCCGGGACCGGCACCCGCCCGCCGACCGGCACGGTGCGGTTTGGGGGGCACCCCTAATCTAAGGCGCGGACGATCCGGCCGGGGCCGGGGGCCGCGCCGTCCCGGCCATCGGGATTGAACCTAACGACGAGACGCGCGCCGCCCTTTCGCGGGCGCGGGGGCATCCCCCCGGAGCTTTAGGGATATGGGACACCTTTCGACCGTCATAACGACCTTGGAGGACAAGTGCTGCAACTGCCACCGCTGCATCTCCGTGTGCCCGGTGAAGTACTGCAACGACGCCACGGACGGCAAGGTAGTGCGGGTCATTGGCGATCTGTGCATCGGCTGCGGGAACTGCCTGCACGCCTGCGAGCACGGGGCGCGGGTGGGGGTGGACGACTTCGTTTCCTTCATGGATGATCTGCGGGACGGCGTCCCCATGGTGGCCGTGGTGGCCCCGGCGGTGGCCGCCACCTTCCCCGACCTCTACCTGAACTTCAACGGCTGGCTTGCGTCCCTGGGCGTCAGGGCGCTCTTCGACGTGAGCTTCGGGGCCGAGCTCACGGTTAAAAGCTACGTCGAGCACATGGTCTCGGAGAAGCCCTTGACCACGGTGGCCCAGCCCTGCCCGGCCATCGTCTCCTTCTGCGAGATCTACCGCCCGGAGCTCCTCCCGCTGTTGGCCCCCTGCGACAGCCCGATGCTCCACAGCATCAAGATGATAAGGACGTTCTACCCCGAGTTCGCCAAGTGCCGCGTGGCCGTGATGTCGCCGTGCTACGCCAAGCGCCGCGAGTTCGACGAGACGGGCTTCGGGGACTACAACGTCACCTTCGAGAGCTTGAAGAGGCACATCGACCAGAACGGCATCGATCTCTCGGAGTCGCCCAAAGCCCACTTCACCGATCCCCTGGCCGAGCGGGCCGTGCTCTTTTCAACCCCGGGCGGGCTCATGATGACCGCCGAGCGCTTCGTGCCTGGGATATCGCTGGAAACCCGCAAGATTGAGGGCGTCCTGAACATCTACCCCTATCTGGAAGATCTGACCGGAACCTACTCCAACGGCCACTCTCCCAAGCTCGTGGACTGCCTGAACTGCGAGCACGGCTGCAACGGCGGCACAGGCGTGCCCGGCGCCGAGCAAAGGTCGCTCGACGAGCTCCACTGGCTGGTTAGCGAGAGGAGCCGCAAGCTCAAGGAGCATTATAAGAAGAAGTTCCCGAAGAAGAGGTTCTCCGCCAAGACCTCGGGCCAGCGCGTGAACGAGCTGGTGGCCCGCTTCTGGAAGCCCGGCCTCTATGCCAGGAACTACGTGGACCACTCGGACAACACGCGCCACAAGAACATGACCGCTGCCGAGCGCGAGGCGATACTGGTGAAGCTGGGGAAGACGGACGGCGAGAAATTCTTCAACTGCGCCAGCTGCGGCTACAACTCCTGCGAGACCATGGTGACCGCCATCCACATGGGCTGCAACACCCAGGAGAACTGCCACCACTTCCTCCTGGACCGCACCAAGTCCGGCCGCGAGCACCTGATAAAGATCCTCGACAAGGTGGGCACGGTCAAGGGCTCGGTGGACGCCGTCAGGTCGTCCGTGTCCGGGATGGCCCAGGACATAGACTCCATAAGGACCTTCTCCGACAGGATAGGCCAGATCCTGAAGAGCATAGAGGACATTTCCTTCCAGACCAACATCCTGGCCCTGAACGCCGCCGTGGAGGCCGCCCGCGCCGGGGAGGCCGGGGCGGGTTTCGCCGTCGTGGCCGACGAGGTCCGGAACCTCGCCGTCAAGAGCGCCACCGCCGTAACCGAGTCCCGCCAGATGATTGAGAAGAGCAAGTACAGCGTGGAGGCGGGAGTGAAGAGCGCAACCGACGTGGCCGACAGCTTCAACCAGCTCCAGGAGACCGCCGCGGACATAGCCGAGTCGGTGACCCAGGTCGAGGCCGTGCTCAGGTAGGGGCTCTTCGCCCGCCGCCAGGGTATGGGGCCGCTTCGCCCTTCCCGCCCCCCCGCTATAGGCGCCTCCGTCCGCCCTTCGCCAGGGCGCCGGAGCCGCTGGCGTCAGCTTGCGTGGGAACGCAGGGCTGCCCGCGCCCGGCCGAGGCTTGAAGCCGTTTTCAGTGCGCCTTGGCCGCGTTGCGCCAGCGGGCATGCCGGCCCGGCTCGCCCCGGTCCTCTTCAGGCGTTGATTCCGGGGCTCGGAAGCGCGGCGGGGGGCGGCCAGGCGCGGGCGCTTGCCGTGCTTGAGGGGGGAGCCGGACTGTCCGGGCGCCGTTTAGCATAATTGAAGGAGGGGCGGAGGGAAGGCTCCAGCTCGGAGGCTGGGCGCGGCCGGGGATCCTCCCCGGGAGGCTGGCGCGGGGCGGGCTCGTCTGCGGAGAGTCGGGGGTGCTCCTCCGAGGGGGGGAGGGGTTTCCGGGAAAAGGATTGCCCCGGGAGGTTTTCCGCTGTGGTAAAATAACACAGCCCGAGCGCGGAACGGCCTCCCGTCCCCCGTTTCGGCGCCTGGATCCTTGTCTCTTCGAGGCTGCGGGTTCCGGCCCTCCGGCCTTCCCTCTTTCTCTCGCTCGCCGAGAGCGGCCGGCTTGCCGCCGTCCCGTCGGCGTTTTCATCGGGCCCGCGCCGCCAAGGCGGAGGGCGGCTTAGCTCCCCTTAGGCCCCGCGGGCGGCGCGACGCGCCGCCTTTCCGGGGCGAGCCCGGGGGGTTCAGGGCGCCCGGCCCGGAGCGGGGCGGCTCCAAGCCCCTCGCGGGCGCTTCGGGGAGTTCGTCCGGGCCCTGGCCGGACAAGACCAAACGCGATTCCGGGGACGGGGCCCATGAGGCCCCTGTCCCAGGGATCCTGCCAGCGCAGGCCTTCCCGCGACCCGGGGGGCGTGGCCCGCGCGCGGGGCCCGGGGCGCGAGCCTCCGGGCCGGGGGAAAATGGGACGACTTTCGCCGGTCATAAGGACCATCGCCGAGAAGTGCCGCAACTGCCAGAGATGCATCTCCGCCTGCCCCGTCAAGTTCTGCAACGACGCTTCCGACGGCATGACCGTGAAGGTCGTGGACGATCTCTGCATAGGCTGCGGGAATTGCCTCAGGGCGTGCGAGCACGGGGCCCGGGTCGGGGTGGACGATTTCAATTTCTTCATGAGGGACCTGGAGTCCGGCACTGGAATGGTGGCCATAGTGGCCCCGGCCGTGGCGGCAACCTTCCCCGACCAGTACCTGAACTTCAACGGGTGGCTTTTGAGCCTGGGCGTCAAGGCCGTATTCGACGTGAGCTTCGGGGCCGAGCTGACCATAAAGAGCTACGTCGAGCACATCAAGGCCAAGAGGCCCCCCTCCGTGGTGGCCCAGCCCTGCCCGGCCATCGTCACCTACTGCGAGGTCTACCGGCCGGAGCTCCTCCACTACCTGGCCCCGTGCGACAGCCCGATGCTCCACAGCATCAAGATGATAAACAAGTTCTTCCCTAAGTGGTCCCGCTACAAGGTGGCGGTGATGTCGCCGTGCTACGCCAAGCGGCGCGAGTTCGACGAGACCGGGCTGGGGGACTACAACGTCACTTTCGACAGCCTGAAACGCCACATAGACGAGAACGGGATCCGCCTCGACTCCTTCCC
Organism: Deltaproteobacteria bacterium; assembly: GCA_031267005.1. Lineage (GTDB taxonomy): Bacteria > Desulfobacterota > Desulfarculia > Adiutricales > Adiutricaceae > JAIRZX01. The sequence goes on along the minus strand of JAIRZX010000543.1, from coordinate 5,978 downwards.
CGAGGAGCACTTCACCGACCCGCTGCCCGAGCGGGCCGTCCTCTTTTCCACCCCCGGCGGCTTGATGGTCACCACCGAGCGCTACATGCCGGGGGTGTCCCTGGACACCCGCAAGATCGAAGGAGTCCACGAGGTCTACCCGTACCTGGACAAGCTCCCGCACTCCATCCGCGAGGGCAAGTCCCCGGCGCTCGTGGACTGCCTGAACTGCCCGAACGGCTGCAACGGCGGCACGGGGGTTCCGGGCCACGGCGACAGGCCCCTGGACGAGCTCCATTGGCTGGTGAGCGAGAGGAGCCGGAAGCTCCAGGAGCATTACCGCAAGAAGTACCGCAAGACCGTCGTCTCAAGGAAGCCGCCCGAGGAAAAGCTAAACGATCTCGTGGCGGAGTACTGGCGTCCCGGCCTGTACACGAGGACCTACGCCGAACACTGGAAGAACGCCAGGCTCGGGTCCGTCAGCAAGAACTCCCGCAAGAGCATCCTGGACCGCCTCGGCAAGAGCGACGAAAAGAGCATGTACAACTGCCCCAGCTGCGGCTACAACTCCTGCGAGAAGATGATCCAGGCCATACACATCGGGCGCAACATTCCCGAGAACTGCCACCATTTCCTCCTGCAGCGGACCAAGGAGGGGAGGACCCACCTCCTGAACATCCTGGAGAAGGTGGGCACGGTCAAGGGCGCGGTGGACTTGGTGCGCCACTCCGTGGCCGACATGTCCGACGACATCGAGGGCATCAGGACGGTGTCGTCCAGGATAGGGCAGATCCTCAAGAGCATCGAGGACATCTCCTTCCAGACCAACGTCCTGGCCCTGAACGCGGCGGTGGAGGCCGCCCGGGCCGGCGAGGCCGGGCAGGGCTTCGCGGTCGTGGCGGACGAGGTGCGCAACCTGGCCGTCAGGAGCGCCGCGGCCGTGACCGAGTCCAGGGACATGATCGAGATGAGCCAGGAGAGCGTGGCCGCCGGCGTGAAGAGCGCCGCCGAGGTGTCCGAGAACTTCGACGCCCTCCAGGCCACGACGGACGAGATAACCAGGTCCGTGAACGACGTCGAGGCCGAGCTGGAGTAGGCCCCGGCGGGAGCCGGCGCGGGTGGGGCATACCCCGGCGAGTTCCAGTTCCTCCGTCCCTTATGAAATTAAACTAAGCCGCCCGCCCGGGTTCTCCTCCGGGCGGGCGGTTTTTTCGGGTAAGCCTTTGAGGCGCTGGGCCTCTTCCGGGTAAGCCTTTGAGGCGCGGGGCCTCGCCGCAAGGCGCCAAGCGGAATCGAGTCCCCGGCGGGCCAAGGGCGGTCGCGTCTTTCGAACGGCGCCCCGGGTTCAGCAGAGGACTGGGGCGGGCGGCGGCCGCTCAATCTAGCCCCGCGCCCTCCTGCGGGCCGCCGGACGTAGCGCCGTCGGCCGACCCCCGTCCGAGGGAAGACAGTCCGAGCGGAGGGCCGCTTGCTCCGGCGGGGCCGCCTTCCCTCGCGGAGGGCCGCCTGCCCCGGCGGGATATCACTTGCCAAGGCAGAACTGGCTGAAGACCTCGGCCAGGAGGTCCTCCGTCACGGTGCGGCCGGTCACGAGATCCAGCGAGTCCCTCGCTTCCTTGAGCAGGATGCCCGCTATCTCCGGGACCTCGCCGTCCTCGAGGGCCTTCCTGGCCTGGCCCAAGGCTTTCAGCGCGCCCGCGAGCGCCAGCTCCTGGCGGAGGTTGGGCACGAGTTCCGGCGCCTTTGGCCCTAACGCGCCGAAAAGATCGAGTATGGCCTCCTTAAGGCCCTTCAAACCCTCCCCGGTGGCGGCAGAGACGCGGAGCGCCCCGCCGGGGGGGGCGCCGCCCGCGGCGAGATCCGACTTGCTCCACACCTCCAAGATCTTCGGTGGATTGCATGGGGGCATGCCGACGGCACGGGCCGGGGCCTCGCCCGGGGTCTTTGCGGCTTCGCTGCCAGGGGCCTTTTCCGCGTCCCCGCCGCCGGTCGCCACGCAAGGAGGCGCTCCCTCGCCGCGGCGGCCGCCCCCGGCCTCCCCCGCGTCCGGCGGGGGCCCCCCCCCAGGAACCGAGAGGTCCCTGAGCCAGACGACCAGATCGGCGTCCGACATCTGCTCCAGGGCGAGATCCATGCCCAGGGACTCCAGCTCGTCGGAGCCCCCTTCCCTGAGCCCGGCGGTGTCCACGAGATCCACTTTAACCAGGCCCCAGGACGCGGAGGCGGTGAGGTAGTCGCGCGTGGTGCCGGCCACGGCGGAGACGAGCGCCCTGCGTTTGCCCAGCAGCGCGTTGAACAGGCTGGACTTCCCGGCGTTGGGGGGGCCGGCCAGGACCACTTTCACCCCTTCCCTGAACACCCTCCCGCTCCGGCGCAGTTCCAGGAGTTCGGCGAGGCCGCTCTCCAGGGGCAACAGGGTTTCCAGAAGCGCCTCCGAGTCGCGCTCGGTCCAGTCCACCTCGAAGTCCAACGCGCCCGTCAGGCGGGCGTGGGCCGAGAGGAGCGCCTTGGAGAGCGGGGCTACCCTGTCCGCGAGGGCCCCGTCCATGGCTTTGGCGGCGATGGCGGCCTCGGCCTCGGACTCGGCCGCCACTATTTCCGCTACGGCCTCGGCCTGGTCCAGCGTCAGGCGGCCGTTCAGGAAGGCCCTTTCCGTAAATTCGCCCGGCCGGGCCAGGCGGGCCCCGGCCTCAAGCGCCGCCTCCAGGACCAGCCGGGGGACCACCCCGCCGCCGTGGCACTGGATCTCGCAGGAGTCCTCGCCGGTGAACGAACCCGGAGCAGGGAACCAAACCGCCATGGCGTGGTCCAGGAGCTTTCCGGAGGACGGGGAGACAACTTTTCCCAGGGCGAGCCTAGAGGGGCGTTCGCCCGGGTCCCGCCGGCCGCGGAACACCGCCTTAAGCGCCCCGAGGGCACCTTTCCCGGACAGGCGCACCACCGCCAGGGCACCCGGGCCCGGCGCCGTGGACACGGCGGCTATCAGGCTGTCGCCTTCCCGCGAAAAGGCGTCCCCCGGTGCGGCTTCCGCGGCCCCGGGGGAACCTGGGCCGCGCCCGGGACGGCGCGGCTCGGCCTCGGGACCCGCCCTGGCAGCGTCTCCGGGAAGGGGCCGGAGCCGGCCGGCTCCTCCCGGCTGGCCGAAGGTTTTCACGCGCCCGGCCCGCTCCCGTCCGGGCCGTCGCCGTCCCGGTCCGGCGAGGCGGCGGGTGCCTTCCGGTCGGGGAGCCCGGCGCTGATCTTCAGCGCGCGGAGGCCGGGCTCCACGTCGACCGTGATGTGCTGGCCGTCGATGATCTCGCCGCTCAACAGCTTCATGGCCAGGGGGTCCATGAGCTCCGTCTGGATGGCGCGCTTCAGCGGCCTCGCGCCCCACTGCGGGTCGTAGCCCTCCTTCGCGAGCCACTCCGAGGCGGCGGGGGTGAGCGTGAGCGTGAGCTTCCTGGCCTCCAGGCGCCCCGCGAGGAGGTTCGTCTGGAGTTCCACGATGCGCTTCAGGTCTTCTTCCGTGAGGGCTCCGAAGACCACCATGTCGTCCACGCGGTTCAAAAATTCAGGGCGGAAGTGGGCTTTCAGGGCCGCGAGCACCTTGCCGCGCGCGCTGTCGGGCGAGTCGGCCTTGAGGATTAGCTCGGAGCCGATGTTGGAGGTCATGATGACCACGGTGTTCTTGAAGTCCACCGTGCGGCCCTGGCCGTCCGTGAGCCTGCCGTCGTCCAGGATTTGGAGGAAGGCGTTGAAGACGTCCGGGTGGGCCTTCTCGATCTCGTCGAAGAGGACTACCGAGTAAGGCCTGCGCCTCGCGGCCTCGGTCAGGTGCCCCCCCTCCTCGTAGCCCACGTAGCCCGGGGGGGCGCCTATGAGCCGCGAGACGGCGTGCTTTTCCATGTACTCGCTCATGTCCAGCCGGATCATGGCGTTCTCGTCGTCGAAGAGGAACTCGGCCAGCGAGCGGGCCAGCTCCGTCTTCCCCACGCCGGTGGGGCCCAGGAAGATAAACGAGCCTATGGGCCTTTTGGGGTCGCTGATGCCAGAGCGCGAGCGGCGGATGGCCTTGGAGACGGCGGCCACGGCCTCCTTCTGCCCCACGATCCTGCGGGAGAGGCGCTCCTCCATGTTGACGAGCTTCTCGCGCTCGCCCTCGAGGAGCCTCCCGGCCGGGATGCCGGTCCACTTGGCCACCACGTTGGCGATGTCGTCCGGGCCGACCTCTTCCTTGACCACCAGGTTCCGGGAGTTCTCGGCCATGAGGGCGAGCTCGGACTCCAGCTTGGGGAGCCTCCCGTACCGGAGCTCGGCCGCGAGCCCGAGGTTGCCGTCCCGCTGGGCCTTCTCTATATCGCCGCGGACCTTCTCGGCTTCCTCGCGGAGCGCCCCCGTGCGCTGGACCACGCGTTTGTCCTCCTCCCAGCGGAGGGTGAGCTCGGCCTCCTTGGCGGCGAGGGACTTCAGCTCCCCCTCCAGCTTGGCCAGGCGGTCCCGGGCGGCGGGGTCGTGCTCCTTCCTGAGCGCCTCCCTCTCGACCGAGAGTGTCATGATCCTGCGCCGGGCCTCGTCCAGGTCCGCGGGCAGGCTGTCTATGTCCAGCCTCAGCCTGGAGGCCGCCTCGTCGATGAGGTCGATGGCCTTGTCCGGCAGGAAGCGGTCGGTTATGTAGCGCTTGGAAAGGGTCACCGCGGCGACGATGGCCCCGTCGGTCACGGTCACCTTGTGGTGGACCTCGTAGCGCTCCCTGAGGCCCCTCAGGATGCTGACGGAGTCCTCCGCCGAAGGCTCCTCAACCAGGATCGGCGCGAAACGGCGCTCCAGGGCGGCGTCCTTCTCGATGTTCTTGCGGTACTCGCTGATGGTGGTGGCGCCTATGCATTTGAGCGCGCCCCTGGCCAGGGGGGGCTTGAGCATGTTGCCCGCGTCCAGGCTTCCCTCGCTCTTGCCGGCGCCCACCAGGAGGTGCATCTCGTCTATGAAGAGGATGATGTCCCCCGCGGAGGCTTCGACCTCCTTCACGACGGCCTTGAGCCTCTCCTCGAACTCGCCCCTGTACTTGGCCCCGGCCACCATGCCGCCGATGTCCAAGGACAGTATGCGCTTGTTCCTGAGCGTCTCAGGCACGTCCCCGGAGACTATCCTCCTGGCCAGGCCCTCGACTATGGCGGTCTTGCCGACGCCGGGCTCGCCTATGAGCACCGGGTTGTTCTTGGTCCGGCGGGAAAGCACCTGCATCACCCTCCGGATCTCCTCGTCGCGGCCTATGACCGGGTCCAGGCGCTGGCGCCTGGCCTCGTCGGTCAGATCCCTCGTGAAGCGCTGGAGGGCCTGGTACTTCTCCTCCGGGTTCTGGTCGGTCACCCTCTGCTGGCCCCGGACCTCCTTGAGGGTCTGGAAGACCAGGTCACGGGTGAGGCCCCTGGACGAGAGTATCTGCGCCGCCGCCCCCGAGGCGTTGTCCAGGACGCCTATCAGGAGGTGCTCGGTGGAGACGTAGTCGTCCTTCATCTTCTCGGCCTCCCGGACCGCGAGATCCAGGGAGGTCTTGAGCTCCTGTCCGAAGAAGGTCGTAACCCCGGGCCCCGAGATCTGGGGCAGCCGGCCCAGGGCCTGCTCCAGATCCCCGGCTATCAGGGACGCGGGTACCCCCGCCTTGTTCAGCACGGGCCCGATGAGCCCCTCGGGCTGCTGGATGAGCGCCAGCGCCAGGTGAAGGGGCAGGATCTCCTGGTGGCCCTTGCGCTCGGCTAAAGTCTGGGCGTCCGAGACCGCCTCCTGGCTCTTTATTGTGAATTTGTCGAATCTCATGCTTCGTTCGCCTCCGGTGGAATGACTCCACGGAGAAAAGTAATTCCGGCTGCCCCGATTGTCAACGGCGCGGGCGGGATTTAATTTCGCGGCGGCGCGGCCTTTGGTGCGGGGCCAGGCGAGGCTATCGGGGCGCGGGCGGTAGGGGCCGGCGCCCTCGCCCGGCGGGGAGAGGGGGGAGGGGCCGCTGGCTCGGGAGTCGG
>JAIRZX010000529.1 GCA_031267005.1 Deltaproteobacteria bacterium | reverse complement strand
CCCCTGGGAGGCGTCGGCGGGCCTTCCCGGGCCCGGCGAGTCGGGGGCGGCGCCGTCGGCCGGTGGGGGGCGGCCGGCAACGGGGCGGGGAGGCTGAAAGGGCGTCGGGTGGGGGGGGCGGCAAAGGCGTTCGGGCTTCGGGGCAAGCTTATTCCCAATCTTCGGCGCTCATCTTGACATGAGTCAAGAAACCTAATTCACGGACGGAATATCGATATGGGAAGAGCCGTCTGCAGGGGTGGGCGCGTCCGGCCAGAAGGGGTGCCGGACGGAAGCCCATCCGCCGGGCAGGTTGCCAGCAAACGGGCGCACAATATATTGGGGGGGGGGTGAACGTTGATTTGAGCGGGGAAATGGGTTAAACATCGATAGCCCGGCAGTCCGGCGGGCGCCGCCGAGCGCGGCCCGCCAGTGAACGCGGCTGGGGAGAGCCAAAGAGAGTGAGAGCGAGAGAGAGCGAGTGAGAGCGAGACCGAGGCGAAGGCGGGCGCGTTTCGGCAATCGCCTTCGGGCGATTTTCGATACTTTATAGAACGGGGGGGGCATTGGAAAACGGAGAATCGGCGGTCGATAAAAGCGGGCTCACCCCGGTCGAGAAGGCAGTAGTGCATGCCTTAAGCGGCGATCTGCCCTTAAGCCCCCGCCCTTTCGCCGAGATAGCCGGGAAGGTTGGCCTGAGCGAGGACGAGCTCCTCGCCATGGTCCGCGACTTCGCCGAAAGGGGCTACATACGCCGCTTCGGCGCGGTTTTGGTGCATCAGCGCTCCGGCTTCAAGGCCAACGCCATGCTGGTATGGCGATTCAGGGGCCCGGAGGTGGCCGAGGCGGGCAAGAAGCTCGCGTCCCTCCCTTACGTCACCCACTGCTACCAGCGCTCCGAGGCCCCGGGCTGGCCGTACAACCTCTACACCATGATCCATGCCGGAAGCCGGGGCGAACTCCTGGCCATGGCCGAGGAGATGGCCGGGCTCACTGGCTGTAAGGACTGGACTGTCCTTGAGAGCGTCAAGGAGCTTAAGAAGGACTCCGTCAGGTATTTCCCCGAATCGGCGGCCGGCGGCTGAGATTAACGCGGCGTGTGCCTTGCGGACCGGCGGGCATCGGGCCGCCCCGCAAGCGCCTGGGGGATATTGCGGCGTTCCGGGGGGCTGCGCGCTCTGCTTCGCGTTGCGGGCGCCCGTCCAGGCCGAGCCAGTTTGCCGCGTGTCGCCGCATCGGGCAGGGTTTGGCCGAATTTTTGCATAAGAGGCGACCTGACCCTAATAATAGGCCCTTAAGTCCCGGACGCCGCATGCCCTTTACTGCGGCGCGCCAAGCTGGCAACCTTTCTCTCCCGCATTCCGGGATTCCTCGGCAGAGCGGGTCTTAGGGTCGCGCCGGAGCCCCTTCCGGGACTCGTCCGCTTCCGTTTCTTCCGAATTCCTCCAAACTTTCTTCCGTTTTCTGCCCGCTTTCTTCCGGTTTTGCTTCAGTTTCTTCCGGTTTTGGCTCGCTTTTTTCCGATTCAGCCTCAGGCGCTTCGGAATAGCCTGTTTCTCTTATCCAGCGGGACGGTCGGAGGGCCGCTCCGCCGTCCTATCGCCGTGGCCGCTTGTTAGGCGCGTCCCCCGTCCGCCTGGGAGTTCCGGCGTCCGGGCATAAATCCCCGCCGCCGCTTTGGGGAGCCGGCCGCGATTCCGGCCTGTCCCGCCCGCCTAAGTCGGCTGAGGGAGCCGGCAGGGAGCGGGCCCGGCGCGGCGGCCGGGCGCCCGGCTCCGGGTCCCGTCCATGCACTGGGAGGCTTTGAACGTGGGGGGTTTACTGACGCCGGTCCTTTCCGCAGCGGCCTTCGCGGCCTTCTTCCTCGCTTTCTCGCTGTCTCTGGACTTCTGGGGCAGACGCCTTTTGAAGGCCCTCAAGGCCGGGGATGCGGCGGAGCCGGACGGCATGCTCGGCTGCCTGGCAGGGGCGGCGGGCGTTTTCGTCGTCTGCAGGTGGCTTTCTTTCTTCACCCACTCGTTCGAGAAGCCCTTCGCGGCTTTCGTGGGACTGGGGCTCCTGGGGGCCGTTTGGGAGATCTTGGCGGCCGCGCGCAAGGCGAAAGGGGCGGGCGGCGCGGTTTCCGGGGGCGGGCCGGGGCGCGGAGGGGACCTCAGGGCGGTCCTGGCGGCCCGAGAGTGGGCGGCGGCGGCCGCCCTTTTGGCTTTCGCGCTGGGGCTCTGGTTTTGCCGCCTCTGGCCTTCGGGCGGCCTGGAGCCCTGGCTCACGCCGAGCGCCGACTTCTATTCGTGGATCTTCCAAGCGGGCTACTGGATGGGATACACCGAGGCCGAGACGTACGGGATAGCGTACCAGCACCCGTGGATCTTCGACGGCTTCGGAACCGACATCCTGTTCGCCATGTTTTCTTCCGCCAGGGGGGCGCCCGCCTGGCTCGCCGCGCCGGGCTACGCGCTCCTCCTCTTAAGCTGGATCGGGGCGGCCGTCTACGGCCTGGTCCGGCAGCTCGCGGGCTTCCCCCGGGCGCTGTCCTGGCTCGCGGCCCTGGGGGTCTCCTGCGGCTGGTTCTTCTGGTTTTTGGCGTTTTACGGGGGTTTCGGCCAGCTCGCCGCGAGCTTCGGCTACCTCTTGGCCCTCCGCGCCGCGCTGGGAGGTTCGGAATCGGCGCCGACGAGGAGGGCGTCGTTCCTCAGGCTTTTTTTCCCGCTCCTGTACCTTTTCCTGTGCTACCAGGCGGGTTACCTCATGTTCGCGGCCGCGTGCGCGGCCGCGGCGTTCCTGCGACTCTCCTTCAAGGAATCTTCAGGAGGCTTAGCCGGGCAGAACGTGAAGAAGGCCTTTGCGAACGCCTGGAACGCCGCCCGGCCGGTCTTGGCGGCGACGGCGGCGGCCGCGCTGGTTTCCCCGCAGTCGGCGGGGCAGGTCGTTTTGAGGACCGGCGCCGTAGCCGTGCAGACGGCGGGTTACGGCGTGCATCTCCTGGACCCCGGCCTTTTCTCGGGCATCCCCCTCATCGCGGACGGGGGGCCCTTCGGGATTAAGCCCGGCGTATCCTTTTACGAGTGGGCGGCCTTCGCGATCTCCCTGGCCGCGCTGTGGGCGATAGCCCTCAGACGGAACGCCCCCGCCTTCCCCGGAAGGGATCTCGCGGGCATGAAGGCCCTGACCCTTCTCTTCGCGCTTTTCCTGGGAGTTTACCTCGCCGCTTTCGCCCGGTTCGGGGACGAATACCGGATCTGGAAGTTCGCGTCGCTCACTGCCCTCCCCGTCTCGTTCGTGCCCGTTGCGCTTCTGACGTCGGCGCTCCTCGCGGCTTTCCGGGGGAGAGCGCGCCGTGCGCTGTACGCCTTGGCGCTGGCTGCGGCCGTCGTCGCCGTTCCCCACATGGCGTATAAAAACCCGCTCGGGAAGCGGGCGGCCGTGGAGGACATGCGATCGCTTCTGCCACTCGCGGAAGTGGTGGAAGAGGTATTGGCCTACGACCGCGACAAAGAGATGGTGCTGTTCGACTTCGCCTCCATGGAGCGCGGCTTCGCCGCGATGGCGATTTCCCAGTATTCCGGGATAGATCGGGTGGGGTTCGTCTCGGGGAACTATTTCGGAGGATCCGTCTCGGACTATCTGAAATTCGCGGAGAGGGGCGCCCCCGTGTACTCGGACAGGGCCTACCCCGGCCTGTTCAAGGGCGCCGCCGCCTTAACGCCTCCGGAATTTACGGTGTTCCGTTACGACATGGACGTCCTGCGCAGGGACGGCGCCGCGGCCTTCTCCGGGCTGGAGGATTTCAGCAGGAAACCCAACCGGAGGATCCTCCGGCTGAAACTCCTCCCTCCGTCCGCCCTTTTAGGGGAGGATCTCCTTGTGAGGATATCGTTTGCCGAAGGCTTCGGCGGGACGGACGGCTCCTGCGGCAAGCTTACCGCCAGGGAGGCGAACTCGCCTCCGGGCGACGCGCTGGTCCGCGACGGGAGCGAATTTTTGATTCGCGCGCCGTCCGCGTGGCAGAGATCCGGCTATGTGGAGCTTTTAATAGAGTTCCCGTCACTCCCGACCGTGCCGTTGCCGGAGGGCTCGGCATGGGATCCGAGAGTTCCGCAGGTTTGCAGGTACAGCATAGACTCCGTTGAAATTTTCCGGGACGCGGCGCGGACGGGCGGCGGCCTCGCGCCGGAAGGGGAAAGCGCCGGGTCAGGATACGAGGCCGGGGCCGCGGAAGTGGCGGGGGAAGGGGAAGGCGGCGAATCCGGGAGCCCGGCCGAAGAGGGAGGGTCGTGAACGTGGCCGGGTTTCTTGCTCCGCTTATGAACGCCGCCGCTTTCGCGGGTCTGTTTCTGGCTTTTTCCCTCGCGCTCGACTGGTGGGGGAGGCTTCTCTTAAAGGTTTTAAAGGCAAGCGAAGCGGTCGAGCCGTGCGGCATGTTAGGTTGCATTTGCGGGGCCGCCGGGGCTTTCGTCGCCTGCCGCTGGCTTTCCTTTTTCACCCGTTCTTTCGAGACGCCCCTGGCAGCGTTCGTGGCCCTGGGGCTGCTGGGCTCCGTTCGGGAACTCCTTAAAGACCTCCGAAGGCTGAAAAGGCAAAACGGCGCGCCTGGCGGGGGCTCCGGCGCGTCGGGAGCGACGCTCCGGGCGCTCCTTTCCTCCCGCGAGTGGGCCGCGGCGGCCACTCCCATGGCCTTCGCGCTGGCCTTCTGGTTCTGCGGCCTTTGGCCGTCGGGCGGAATGGAGCCCTGGCTTTCCATGACCATGGACTACTATTCCTGGATCTTCCAGGCCGGCTACTGGATGGGCTACTCGGACGCGGGGACGTACGGGATAGCTTACCAGCATCCCTGGATCTTCGACGGCTTCGGGACCGACATCCTGTTCGCCATGTTCTCGTCCGCCCGGGGGGTCCCGGCGTATCTGGCGGCGCCCGGCTTTTCCGTCCTTCTCTTGAGTTGGATCTGGGCCGCCGTCTACGCCCTGGCGCGGAAGACGGCTGGCTTGCCGAGGTGGCTCGCCTGGCTCGCGGCGCTGGGGGTCGTGGGCGGCTGGTTTTTCAAGTACCTGTTTTTCTGCGGCGCCTTCGCCCAGCTGGCCTCTTCAGTCGGCTACCTCGTGTCGCTGGGGTCGGCGTTCTCCCTCGGGGAGCTCCCGGCGGGGAGGGCGAGGCTCGCGAGGGCGTTTTTCCCCCTCCTTTACCTGTTCATGTGCTACCAGGCGGGTTATCTCATGTTCGCGGCGATTTTCGCCGCCGCCGCGTTCCTTTGGCGCGTGTTCGGAGGCCCCGGAGCGGGCGCGGCGGACGGGGCTCCGGCCGCGGGGGATCCTCCCGCACCTCGGGCGGCGGGCGGGGGGGCTCGCCTCCGCCGTTCTGTCGGGCGCGTATTTCCAAACGCCTGGGCGGCCGCCCGGACGACTCTCGGAGCCACCGTCCTGTGCGCGGCGGCGTCCCCGCAGACCGCCTGGCAGGTGGCTTCGAGGACCTTTTCGGCGGCCTCCCAGACCCTCGGCTGGGGGGTGGGGTTTTTGGATCCAGGGCTCTTCGCCGGCTTCCCTCTTATTGCCGACAGCCCTTTCGGGCTGGGGCCCGACGCCTCTCCCGCCGCGTGGGCGGTATTCCTCGCTGCTTTTGCGCTGCTCTGCACCGGAGGCATTAAGCGGGCCGCGCCGAGCTTCGCGGGCGACGTTGCGGGGCTTAAGGCTCTGGCCGCCCTCTTCGTTGCCTTCATAGTAGCCTACCTCGCCTCTTTCGCGAGCATGGGGGACGATTACCGGGTGTGGAAGTTCGCGTCCATGACGGCGCTCCCCCTTTCGTTTATGCCCGCGGCCATGCTCGTCCGCGCGGCGCGCGCGTCCCGCCTTTCCTGGGCGGTTTTCGCGGCCGCGGCGGGCGCTGCCGCCTTCCCCGTGCTGGCGTACCGCAGCCCGGAAGGCAAACGCGCGAATGTCCAGGACGTCAAATCCCTCCTCCCGCTGGCCGAGACGGTCGCGGCGGCCCTGGATTACGACAGGGACGCGGAACTCGTGGTGTTCGACTTCTCGTCCGTCGAGCGCACCTTCGCGGCGATGGCGGTCTCCCAGTACTCGGGCGTGCGGAGAGTCAGGTTCGTCGCCGCGCCTTATTTCGGCGAGGCGCTGCCGGACTATCTGGCCTTCGCCGCCGCCGGGGCGCCGGTCTACTCGGACAGGACGTATCCGGCCCTCTTCGACGGCGGGGCGGCCGTAACCCCGGGCGACTTCACGGTCTACCGTTACGGCAGGGATGTTCTCGGCAGGACCGGCGCGGTTTCCTTCTACGGCGTCAAAGGATTTACCAGGATGCCTAACCGCAGGGGAGTCAAGCTGAGGATCCTCGTCCCGGAGGAGCTTCGGGGGCTTGGCCTCGCCGTAAGGATAAGCTTCGACAAGGGCATGGACGGGCTCTGGCCCTCCTGCGTCGGACCCACGGCAAGGGAAGAGCGGCACGGGCGCGACAGGGCCGTCGGGCGCGAGGGGGGCGAGTTCCTGATACGGGTCCCGCCGGAAGGGCAGCGGGACGGCTTTATCGGACTGTACTTGGAGTTTCCCGATCTTCCGGCCGTCCCGAGCTACGAGCACGCCGTTCAGTCGGCATACGCCCCGTCCGACTGCAGGTACAGTTTCGCCGCGGTGGAACTCTCTCCGGACGGAGAGGCCGCGTCCAGGGCGGGGGATCCTGGGAGGGGAGAGCCGGCTGCGAAGGAGCCGGAGGGGGAAGAGCCGGAGGGCGGGAAGCCTGAGGCGGGAGACTCGGAAAGTTCGCCGGTATAGGCCGCGTCGGGAGCCTCCTGAAGCGGCCGAGGGTTCCCCCTCGGTAGCCGGGGCGGGACGGCGTAAGTTCTGCCGCCTTGCGGCAGACGTTCTGCGAAACGTACAATGTTCGGATTTCAGCTCGAGACGCTTCCGAGCTAAAGGTTTCCGGCGCCGCCGGGAACCGGGAAGGAACCTTCAAGTGGCATATCCGCGAATAATCGACGAGTTCCTAGAGTTCGTGAGGATCCCGGTCCATTCTTTCAAGGAGCGGCTTATCGGGGACGCCTTGAAGGCGAAGCTGGGGGAGCTCGGCCTTGACTTCAGCGAAGACGACGCCGGGTCAAAGATCGGTGGCGACTGCGGGAACATAATCGCCCGCTGGCCGGGAGACCCCTCGCTCCCGGCGGTCATGTTCTCGGCCCACATGGACCGCGTGGCCAACCCGGGAAGGATAGTCCCCGTAGTGCGCGAGGAGGAGGACAGGATAACGAGCGAGGGGGACACTATACTCGCCGCGGACGACGTGTCGGGCATAGTATCGATCCTGGACGGCATAAGGCGCGCGAAGGATTCCGGAAAGCCCCACGGGGACGTGGAGTGCGTCTTTTCGGTGGCCGAGGAGGTGGGGCTCCTGGGCGCCCTGAACCTGGACGCGTCGGCGTTGCGCTCCAAAACGGCTTACGTGCTCGACTGCGGCGGGCCGCTTGGCACGATCGTGCGCGGGGCGCCCACGCAGTATACCGTGAGGGTAAGGATTTCCGGCCGCGCGAGCCATGCGGGCATGGCCCCGGAGAAGGGTCTGAACGCCATAAACGTCGGCGCCCGCGCGCTTTGCTCGCTCCGCGAGGGCAGGCTGTCGCCGGTCACCACCTCGAATTTCGGGATTATCTCAGGCGGCAAGGCCACCAACATCGTCTGCGACTTTCTCGAGATCGAAGGGGAGGCCAGGAGCCACGACGACGGCGAGCTCAAGGCGTACCTGAAGGAGGTCGACGGCGCCTTCGAGGCGGCCTGCGGGGAGCGCGGAGCCGGGCTTCAGATAGACTGGCGCCTGGAATACCCCTCCTTCGCCGTGGAAGAGGGGGATCCGGCGATTGCCCTCGCCGCCCGCGCCATGGAGGGCTTGGGAATCGATCCGTCACTGGTCATCTCCGGCGGGGGCCAGGACGGAAACCACTTCAACGCCAGGGGCATCACCGCCGTCGGCGTGGCGACCGGGTACGACAAGGTCCATACGGAAAGGGAGGAGCAGTCGATCTCCTCGCTCGTCAAGTGCGGGGAGCTCGTCTGCGCCGTCATATCGGAGGCGGCGCGGGGGATTTAAGCCCAAATGGGGTTAGCGGGGAGCCCGCCGGGGCGCGCCGCGGGGCAAGGGCCCCGCCCGCGGCAGGAGCCCCGAACGGCCGGACGCCGGGAACCCGTTGCGTTCAAAATACTCCCCGGCAATGCCAGCGCGGGATATTTTGCTGCTTTCTCCAAAGGCGTCCCGTCCCGGCAACGCCCGCGCGGGGCGCTGACTTAACGGGCGGCGGCTTGATTTTAAGGGCGGAAAACCCTATATTGGCAAGGTTGCATGCGAGAAGCGCGGCCCCTTTGCCGCAAGGGGAGGACGATGACCGAACTGAGCCTGGTGGTGCCTGTCTACAACGAAGAGAAGGCGATCCCCGCCTACCTCGAGACCGTCCGGGAGGTCCTCAAGGGAGTCACCGACGATTACGAGATCATCTTCGCGATGGACCCTTCCACGGACCGGACCGAGGAGATCGTCGTGGCGGAAAACTCGAAGGATCCCCGGGTGAAGCTCCTGAGCTTCTCCAGGAGGTTCGGCCAGCCCGCCGCCATCTGGGGGGGGCTCAAGTTCTCTTCGGGCCGCGCCGTCGTCGTCATGGACGTCGACATGCAGGACCCCCCGGACGTCATTCCGGAGATGGTCCGGGTCTGGAGGGAGGGCGAGTACAAGGTAGTCATTCCCCAGCGCCGAAGCCGCTCCGGCGACAACCCGATCAAGAGGGTGGTCGCTTACTGCGCCTACTGGTTCATCAACAAGACCGCGACGGTCGAGATCCCCCGCAACGCGGGCGATTTCAGGCTTCTCGACCGGCTGGTGGTGGAGGAGCTGTTGAAGCTCAAGGAGACCAACGCCTTCCTGAAGGGCTTGACCGCCGTCGTGGGGTACAGGTACAAGCTCGTGCCGTTCGACCGCCAGCCCCGCTCCGCCGGGGACGGCAAGTACTTCGTGACCGGCAACATCTTTACGGGCTTCAACGGGGTAATCGCTTTTTCCGGGGCTCTCCTGCGCTTCATGACCGTGGCCGGCTTCCTCATGGCCGGGCTGGCGCTTTTAGCCACCTTAGGCCTTATCGTCGGCAAGCTTTCCGGCTGGTACAGGTTCGAGACCGGCCTTGCCACCCTGGGGGTACTACTCACCTTCCTCACCGGGTGCCAGTTCGTCGGCATGGGCATCCTGGGCGCCTACATCGGCCGAATCTACGACGAGACCAAGAGGAGGCCCATCTTCATCGTCGAGAAGGCCGTAGGCTTCGCTGACGCCTCCGGCCAGCGCGGCCCAAGCCCCCTCCCCGGCGCCCTCGGAGCCTGAGGCCGTCCGGATCTGAAAAGGACAAGGGCCCCTGAAAAGGGCAAGGGCCTGAGACTGCGGCAAACGCAGGGGCGCTCTTTTCCTGCCGGCGCCTTTCCGGCCCTCTCCCGGGCTCCCCGCCTTCGCCTTCCCGCCTGGGGTTTCCGGCCCCGCCTTCCCCGCTTTGCGGCCGGGAGCCGCAATGATTTCCGGCCCGGCCCCCGCCCGCCCCGGCTTTCCTCCGCGCGCCGTTCCGGGGCCGGATCGGCCACTTCGAGTGTTTCCCTTCCCGCGCTCGGAAAGCGGCAAAAGCCGCCCTGAAACCACCCCTAACCGCCTTTGACGCGCGGCGGCGCCTTCCGGAGCCCCGTCCCGTTCCCCCGTCCCGCCCGGCCGCTCCAGGCGCGGGACGGAAGAAGGACACCCACCATGATCATCACCCGGTCACCCTTGAGGATAAGCCTGGGCGGCGGCGGCACCGACCTGCCCTCCTATTACCGCGAGCACGGGGGCGGGTTCCTCATAGCCGCGGCTATCGACAAGTACGTCTACGTCACCGTGCTCCGCCCCTTCAACGAAGGCATCTACCTCAAGTATTCCCAGCTGGAGGCCGTGAAGAGCGTCCGCGACGTCCAGCACCGGATCATCCGGGAGGCCTTGACGCTCCAGAACCTGAAGACGCCGCAGATAGAGATTACCGCCCTCGCCGACATCCCCGCCGGCACGGGCCTGGGCTCCTCCGGATCGTTTACCACCGCCCTCCTGAAGGCCCTTTACGCCCACCGCCGCCAGCTCATTCTCCCGCAGGACCTGGCGGAGCTCGCGTGCCACATCGAGATCGAGCGCCTGGGCGAGCCCATCGGGAAGCAGGACCAGTACATCGCCGCCTACGGCGGCATCACCTGCTTCGACTTCAACCCCGACGACACCGTCGACGCGAAGCCGCTCGCCATCCCCATAGAGTCGCTCTTCGAACTGGAGGAGCGGCTATGCCTGTTCTTCACGGGCTTCACCAGGAGCGCGGGCGATTTGCTGAAAGACCAGAAGGAGCGCTCCGTCGGCGGCGACGCCGAGATGATAGCGAACCTCCACTTCGTGAAGGATCTGGGCCTCCGAAGCAAGGAGGCCTTGGAAAAGGGGGACGTCTCCGCCTTCGGGAAGCTCATGCACGAGCACTGGGAAAACAAGAAGAGGCGGACGGGCGGCATGTCCAACTCCAAGATCGACGTGGCCTACTCCAAGGCGATGTCGAACGGGGCCGTGGGCGGCAAGCTCGTGGGCGCCGGCGGGGGCGGTTTTTTGATGTTCCTGGCCGAGGACCGTTCCAGGCTCAGGACGGCCATGGCGGAGGAGGGCCTGGAGGAGCTCAGGTTCAGGTTCGACTTCGACGGCTCCAAAGTGGTGTTCAGCTAGCCATGCTTCCCGTAGCAATTCTCGCGGGGGGCTTGGCCACCCGCCTGGGCGCCGTCGCCAAGGACACCCCGAAGTCCCTCGTGGAGGTGGCGGGGAAGCCCTTCATCTTCCACCAGCTCGAGCTCTTGAAGAGGAGCGGCGTGGAGAAGGTCGTGGTCTGCGCCGGCCATTTGGGCCAGAAGCTCCAGAGGGCCGTCGAGGGCGAGGGCGATTTGGGCTTGGAGGTGCGCTTCTCCTTCGACGGCCCTAAGCCTTTGGGCACCGGGGGCGCGATAAGAAAGGCGCTCCCCCTCCTCGCGGACCTTTTCATCATCCTGTACGGGGACAGCTACCTGGAGCTGGACTACCGCGAGGTCGCCAAGGCCTTCCTTTATTCCGGGAAGCTCGCGCTCATGGCCGTCTACAGGAACACCGGGCGCTGGGACCGCTCCAACGTGGTCTACGACAAGGGGGTAGTACGCCTTTACGACAAGAACGCCGACGGCGTGGAGATGCACTATATCGACTACGGCGTCTCGTGCATGACCAAGGAGGCCATAGCGTCCTGGCCCGACGCCAGCTTCGATCTGGCGGAGGTCCTGACCAAGCTCTCCGTCTCGAAGGAGCTCGCCGGGTTCGAGGCGAGCCAGAGGTTCTTCGAGATAGGCTCCCCCGCGGGCATCGCCGATTTGGAGAAGCATCTCGCCTCCGGCGGCTCGTAGGGCAACCGTGAGGTTCCCCACCCCGTCATTCGCCTTCCGGGCGGTCTTCCGCCCGTCGGAAGACCGGTCCATAGAGGCCCAGGCCGTAAGGCAGGTCCTGGCCGGCCTCGCCGCCACCCTCTTCGATCTGGGCGTCTTCCGTGGATGCCTGGCTTTGGGCCTCCATCCCATGGCCTGCGCGGTGGCGTCCTTCGCCGCGGGCACCTCGGTCAACTTCTCCCTGACCAGGCACTACACCGTAGGCGAGCCGGAGAAGCAGGACCGGGGCGTCCTGGCGCAGTACGCGGCGTACCTGGCCATGGGGCTCGTCTCCCTCGCCGCCGTGCAGGCCATGCTCGGGGTCTTCCACCTGGTCATGGGCTTCGATCCCTTCCTCGTCAAGCTCGCGTCCGTTCCCGTGGTTTTCGTGTGGACCGTGCTTGCCAGCCGCTTTTTGGTGTTCACCAAACGCCGCCCCGCGCCTTCGCCCGGCCAGGCCCCCCCCGCCGCAAAGGCCGCAGGAGAGGGAGAGGGCGGAGGCCTGTCCGGCGGGAGCCGTTCCAAGGAGTAGGAGCATGCCAGTGTCCCAAGAACCCGCCGCCCCCTTGGCGGACGGCCCGGAGGCGGCGCCGGGCGTATTCCCCGGCGCCCCGGCGGGCGCGGCCCCGCCCCCCGCGGCCGGCAGGGCCGGGGACGGGAAGTGGCCCAAGGCCGTGCCCGTCCTCACCCCCGAGCAGGAGGCCATCCGCGACGACTTCATGCGCGAGCACCTGGAGGCGATGGAGAAGAAGTGGTACGGCTTCGTGACCGGCTTCGACAACCGCTACGCGCTAAAGAGCTTCTTTCCCGGGTGCAGGACCCTCGAGATAGGCGCCGGTTTGGGCGAGCACCTCAACTGGGAGAAGCGCTCCGAGCAGGAGTACCACCTGCTTGACTTGCGCCAGGAGCTCTGCGACCGCATAAACGAGAGGTTTCCCGGTTCTCACGCCTTCGTGGGGGACTGCCAGGAGCGTCTCCCCTTCGACGACGGCTACTTCGACCGGATCATAGCCATACACGTCCTGGAGCACCTTCCGGATCTGCCCAAAGCACTGGCGGAGTTCCGGAGGCTTTTGAAGCCGGGAGGCCAGTTCTCGGTAGTGATCCCCTGCGAGGGCGCCTGGGCGCACCGCCTGGCCAGAAGGATTTCCGAAAGGCCGCGCTTCGAGAAGAAGTACGGCCAGCCCTACGACTGGCTCATACGGTCGGAGCACCTTTCGCGGCCGGGGGAGATAATCGACCAGCTGAAGCTCTTCTTCGGGATCAAGCACACGCGCTACTACCCTCTTCTTATTCCCGTCATAAACGTAAACCTCACGATTGGCCTGACCCTGGTCAGGAAAGGGGAACCCGATGGCGTTCAGTGACGATTTCCTGGCCGAGGCGGCCAAGGTGCTCGCGGGCATATCCGCCGAGGACGTCGAGAAGGCGGCTGCCCTGCTCGCCGAAGTCCGCTCGGGCGGGGGGAGGCTGTTCATCCTGGGGGTGGGCGGCTCCGCCGGCTCGGCTTCCCACGCCGTAAACGATTTCCGGAAGCTTTGCGGCATCGAGTGCTACTGCCCCACGGACAACGTCTCCGAGCTCACGGCGCGCACCAACGACGAGGGCTGGGAGACGGTCTTCGCCGAGTGGCTCAAGGGCTCCAGGCTCCGCGCGGAGGACGGGGTTCTGGTCTTCTCCGTGGGAGGCGGGGATCTGGAGCGCAACGTCTCGGCCAACCTCGTGCGGGCCGTCCAGCTGGCCAAGCAGGTCGGCGCCAAGATCCTGGGGGTAGTGGGCCGCGAAGGCGGCTACACGGCCAAGGTCGCGGACGTCTGCGTCATAATCCCCACCGTGAACCCCGCCCACGTGACCCCCCACACCGAAGCCTTCCACGGCGTGGTCTGGCACTTGCTCGTGACCCACCCGGCCCTGAAGGTGAACCCGACCAAGTGGTAGGCGGCAAGGCCCGCGGCGGGCGGGCCCGGAAGGGACCGGCAGGCCGCGGCCCGGGCAATCTTTCGCCCGAGGCGTCGGCCGGGCCTCCGCCGGGCCGGCCCGGGAGGGGGCGGCGCGGGCATCGGGTTGGGGCCGCGGGCATGCCGGGGACCTTGGAGCGGAAGTTGCAAGAAAAGCCTTCTGACGGAACAACTCTCAAACGGGCAGTATTCCTGGACCGCGACGGCGTCCTTAACCGCGCGGAGGTCAGGGGGGGGAAGCCTCATCCCCCCGCCGACGCGGAGTCAATGGACTTCTACCCGGAGGCGGCGGGGATACTCGCGCGGCTGAAGGGCGAAGGTTTCGAGCTTGTTTGCGTCACGAACCAGCCCGACGTCGCGCGGGGGACCCGCACCCTGGAGAACGTCCGGGCGATGAACGACAGGACCCTGGCCGAGTTGCCGCTCGACGCCCTGTACGTCTGCCTCCACGACGGCAAGGACGGATGCGGGTGCAGGAAGCCCAAGCCGGGAATGCTCGTCCGGGGGGCCCGGGAGAGGGGGATCGATCTGTCCCGGAGCTTCATGGTCGGGGACAGGGCCGGAGACGTGGGGGCCGGCCGCGCGGCGGGCTGCGTCACGGTCTTCATCGACCGCGGCTACTCCGAGCCTCAGCCCGACCCGCCTGCGGACTACACCGCGGCCTCCCTCGGGGAGGCCGCCCGGATCATAACCAGCCACGAAAGGGAGCAAGGGACATGAAATCCGCAACGGACCTGAAGGTAAAGCTTTTCGCGGACGGGGCCGACAAGGCCGGGATGCTGGAGATGAACGCGAACCCCCTCATCAAGGGCTTCACAACCAACCCGACCCTCATGAGGAAGGCCGGGGTCACGGACTACGAGGCCTTCGCCAAGGACATAGTGAAGGAAATCCCGGCTAAGCCCCTGTCCTTCGAGGTCTTTTCGGACGAATTCGGCGAGATGGAGCGCCAGGCCAAGCTCATCGGCTCCTGGGGCGCCAACGTCTACGTGAAGATCCCGGTCACCAACAGCCGGGGCGAGTCCTCCGCCGATCTCGTGGGGGCCCTGGCCAAGGCCGGCGTGAAGCAGAACGTGACCGCCATGATGACCCTGGCCCAGGTCCGCGACGTCGCCGCGAGGCTCGCGGGCGGCCCCGCCGCCTACGTCTCGGTCTTCGCGGGACGGGTGGCCGACACCGGCCGCGACCCGTCGCCCATGATGGCCGCCGCGGTGGAACTCCTGGCGCCCACGCCCAACGTCGAACTCATCTGGGCGAGCCCCAGGGAGCTTTTGAACGTCTTCCAGGCCGACGCCGTGGGGTGCCACATCATCACCGCCACCAACGACATCTTGAAGAAGCTGGGGCTGGTCGGGAAAGACCTCACCGAGTATTCGCTGGACACGGTCAAGATGTTCAAGGGCGACGCCGAGAGCGCCGGGTACAAACTGTAACCCCGCGTTTACGGCTTGAAACTGACCCAGAACTACAGCTACAGCAGGGCTTGGAACCGAACCATAAAGCGCGGAAGCCCGGAGCGGCGGATGCCGTTCCGGGCTTCCGCGCTTTATGGTTTCCCGCCCAAGGACGGAATCGGCTTGCCAGGCGTAAGCGGACGGCGGCCTTTTAGGAGACTGGCCGAGGCTTGCCCGGGCGCTTAACTTTTAATCGCGGTTAAGCCGTTTGGGTTTACGGAAACTGCCAAGGGAGAAGGAAACTGAATCCGGCAGGCAAGGGGAGCCGGGCGGCATCTGGGAGGAAAGGCCCCGAGGCCGAACGTCAGGCGAAAGCCATGCCCGCGAGCCAGAGCGCGTAGCCCGCGGCAAAGCAAGCCAAGGGCCCCCTGGCCGCCGCGATCCTCCGACGCAGACCGTTGCTTTGGCGGGCGGGCGCAAACAGCCTGAATATCGAGAGGGCGCCGGAGAGCGTCCAGGCGATGAAGCCGCCGACCGCGGCAAGGTACCAGCCTTCGTTGGTTTTCGGCGCGTCGGAGTAGATGGCCATGAAGTAGGCGGTCGCCCTCTCCAGGGCGGCGGGGCCGGCGGCCCCGTCTTCGCCTCCGGCGTCCCCGAGCTTTTGGCGGGCCAGATACGAGGCGATTTTGGCGTTCGCGGCGGCGAGCAGGTCCCGGCGGGGGAAGTAGAAGCTCCGGGCCGCGTTAAGGGCCGCGCGGAGCCTCAGGTAAGCCAGGTAGGATCCGTAGTCGTCGCCGCGGGACTCCAGGGAGGCGGCCAGTTCGGCCAGCTCGTCCGCCGCCGTCTGGCTGGAGCCCAAAGGGGAGTACCAGTTGAGCGACCTGAAGTAGTGGACCGAGGCCTCGGCCGGTTTCCCGCCGGAGGCCAAAAGGCGGGCGGCGCCAAGCTCCCGTCCGGCCTTCGCCTCCATGAAGGCGGCGAGGAAGGCCAGGAAGGCTATGAAGGCCAAGGCGGCGCCGAGGATTTTGGGAAGCGCGCGGCGCGGGGGCTTCGACGTTTTTCGGATCACGAAGAGCCCTCCTTACTCGCCGTCGGGCCCTGCTGCCGGGAACGGAAGGTAGGGGCCTGCCTCCCAGGGAGGGAGGGAGAGGCATTGGAGCTGGCGGGAGATCAAGGCGGCCGAATCGTACAGCCGGTTCTCCAGCAGTTCCCGCTGCTTTGATTCGAGGAAGGCTGCCGATTCGTCCAGCGAGTGGTGCTTGGCCAGCGCCGTGGCGTAGCGGGCGATGATTCTGTAGTCCAGGGGGGCGAGTTCGGCCGACCTTCGCCAGGCTTCCAGGGCGCCCTCCCCGTCCCCGGCCTCGTCCAAGAGAAAGCCGAGCATCAGGTAGTTTTCGGCATGCCTCGGGCGCCAGAGGATGAGCTTTTCGACCGAGGCCAGCGCCGCCCGGCTGTCGCCCGCCTTGCGGTAGGAGTCGGTCTGCAAGGCGTACAGGTTGAGGAGCACGTCGTAAGGGAGAAATGCCCTGGATTCGGGCCCGGCGAAGGCCGTGAGGAATTTCCCGGCGTACTCGGCGGTCTCGGCGTAGCGGCCGTTGGAATACATGTACTCCAAGACCGTGTAGAGGATGTAGTACATGTAAGTCGGGGCCTTAACGGCCACGGGCCCGTCGCCGCCGGAAGCGAGGGCGTTCCAGTAGGCCTCGGAGCGCTCCAGGAAACGGTCGTAGAGCCCGGCGTCCAGCGCCTTGATTCCCGCGAGATGGTCCATCTTCATTTCGCCCATCCACATGTACCTGTCGTCCGGGACCAAGTAGGGCATCATTATGTCCGCCAGCGTCCCGTACTGGAAGAAGACCCTGCGGCCCGATCTTAAGTTCGCTGCGAAGAAAAGGCTGGGGAAGCCCGGCTCCCTGGCGCTCATGTATTTCCCGTCCGGACGGACGGGGAAATACGCGAGCGGCATCTTTTCCGGCTCGGGAACGGCCATCATGGCAGGGTTCAGGAGGCCGGTCTGGAGCACCAGGGTCACGTCAGGCCTGGCCGAGTAGGCGTACTGGAGGGCGGCCATCGAAAACCAGCCGTTGTCGTAGACGGCGAGCGATTCCGGGGGCATGGCGGCCAGATCGGGGAAGTAAATTTCCGTCGATTGGAAACCTGACTCGGCGTCGCTCTCGGAGATGCGGTTTTGGGCCATGAAAAATGCGGAAACCGCTATCGTGGCCGCCGTCACGGCAGCGAGGGCGGGTTTTAAGGCCTTGCGGGCATTAAGCGCCCGCCCCAGCTCGCCCAGCCCCAGCGAGACCGGAAGGAACCAGGCGGCGATTGCCGGGAGAAAGGCGGAAGAGCCGTCAATCCAGTAGTAGAAGAAGACGAAATTAATGAGGATTAAGAGCGGAAGGGCCACGGAGAGGACGCGGAACCCGTTCCAGAGGGAGCGGAGTCCCCAGAGGAAGAAAGGGATCGACGGGAAAAAGAGCGGCGAGCAGAGGTTGCGGAACTGGATGGGCGCAACGAAGGCGACGTCTTCGAACTTGACGAGGCCTTGGAAGTGGGTTTCCGAGTCCTTCGCGTCCGAAATGTGGAGCCAGAACCTCTCAAGGGTGTCGGTCCGGCCCAGGTCGACGGGGAGGCGGTCCGTCATTGACCTGACTAGGAGGTAGAGGTAGACGGAAAGCCCCGCCAGGAAGAAGATCGCGAGAAGGCCTACGCGGGCCGCATGCCTTCTCGGCTTGCCGACGTTTTCACTTGCCGGTTCCCCCCAGAGAGTCAAGATAAGCAGGACGGGAAGATACAGGCTCATCGCCGCGTGGTTTCCGCAGGAGATCCCGTAAAGGAAGCCTCCGGCGTACAGCCAGGCTATCCCGTCCCCCGAGTTCCACCGCGCCGCGCAGTAGAGAAGGAGGAGGAGGAAGGCGGTGTTGAGCGAGTAAACTTCGAGTTCCGTCGAGGATGCGAAGACTGCCTTGTGGAGGGCGAAGAGGAGAAGCGGGGAGAGAAGCCAGGGGGCGCGCGCGGGTTCTCCGCGGGGGGAGTGAAGGAGTTTCAGGAGGACGGCGAAGACGAAAAGGGACGCGGCTCCCATGAGGGCGGTGAACAGGGTGACCCTGAAGCCGATGGAGCCGAGGGGTATCCACGTGAAAATCTTGGCGAGCAGGCTGTAGGTCGGGAAACCCGAGGGATGGCCGACGTCCAGGTACACCGGGGTGACCGTGAACTCCGGTCCGTCGCGCCAGCCTATGGCCGGGCTGGAGAACAGGACGTAGAAAACTGCCGCCGCGGTCGCGAACAAAACGGGGAAGGCGCATTCACAGCAGAAGGGACGGACGGGCGGCTCCTCCGTTGCGTCCGCCGGCTCCAGCCCTTCGTGTGCCGTGGGCGGCGGCGGGGGATCCGCCGCGGGGGGGGTGCCGTTTTGAAGTTCGGGCAAGGCAGGCCCCTTTCACGAAAAACCCGCCGGGCCCCAGAGGAGCCCGGCGGGCGATGAAGCCTGAGAAGCGAAAGTCTCGGCTACGCGCTTGTTACCACACCGTGGCGCTGAGCTGCGTGGCGGTGGTGATCTTCACCGTGGAGCCCTGGGCGGCGCTGTCGTACGTGT
>JAIRZX010000683.1 GCA_031267005.1 Deltaproteobacteria bacterium | reverse complement strand
GTATATAATCCTTTTTCCGTCGTTAATTGCCTTTATAACAAAAAATTCGATCATTACTGGTACAATTCAGGAACATCGCTGGTTGCTTATAACTATAGATACAATCCTGAATGCTTTATTAACATTATATCCAATCGTCTCGTCACCTCTAATTTCGAACCTATCGATGACCTGAAGACACTTGAAAGCGAATCTTTCCTTTTTCAGACGGGATACGTCACCATAGATAAAATTATAAAAAAGCTCAGATTTACAAACTACATCATGAAATGCCCGAACAACGAGATATCCTTCGCGATAGCCAAGGATTTCGGTAACATGAATTTACCTTTCCCTGGAAACGAAGAATCCATAAATAAAAAATTTTCCTCTTTTGTAAACGCATTCGAAACATCAGACGAAACAGAATGTTCCAGGATCTTTTCTTCTCTTCTGAGCAAAGCGGCGCTCCCCATGCACGCTCCCGTTGAATATTTATATCAGTTTCTCCTGTTCGTACTCCTCAACACAAGAGGTTTTAGAGCGCGTCTCGAGGAGCACGCTGGCGATGGAAGGGCTGATATCATCTATACTTCGCCGTCGGACTTCCAGGTAGTCATAGAAATAAAACGCTCAAGACCAGACAGTATCGAAACAGTTCCCGCGTTGCCTGAAGCGCCTCCATCAGGAGCGGCGTTGCCAGGATTCCAGGAGTTGCCGGATCATGTTAAATCATGCATGGAAAAAGACATATCCGAAGCTGTAAGCCAAATACTTACGAGAAACTATCTCCGCCCATTCTACATGGAAGGGGAGACACGTGTCTGCGCGGTCGCCGTCTACGGCTGGACCCACTGCATGTTCCGGTTCTATGGAGTCGACTGGAATGCCAGAACAATTCGGGATCCGGCGGCGGAGAAACAGGCTGACGGGAGTGCCGCCGGGCCGAATCTCACGGATAGGGATGAGCCGACTGATCAGGAATTACTCTGCCGTCCTTGCTTTGCTAGCGCCATCGGGAAGGGAGCCCCCAGCGGCTAACGGCTGACTGGCTTACCAGCTTCCGAAAGACCAGGCATCCTCGCTCCCGAGCTTCCCGGCGGCCCAGACGCCGTTCTCCCTCCCTCCTGCCGTCAGGACGGCTGAGAAAGCAGGCGCGTCGCCGGAGGGTCCGGCACCCCGGGCGCCAGGACGCCGGAAAGTCCCGCCAGGATCCGGAAGCCGCAGGACATGCCTTAACCGGGCAGTCCTCCGGTTCGGCTGAAAGGCCCCCTCCCCCCGGTAGGGAAGCCGGGGGAACGCCAGCGGCGCGACCGTCGTGCAGCTTTCCGGAAGCGTCAGTTCAGAGAGAACTTGAGCGGCAACGAGACGTTGAGTGTGCTCAGTTCCGCTCCGTCGGGAATGGGTGGAAGCGGCGAACACCTTGCCAGCAGGGCAATCGCCTCGTCGTCCAGAATTCCGTGCCCGGAGCTCTCGACAACCGACGGAGAGCTGACGGACCCGTCCTTTGCGACGGTGAAACGGACCTTGACCGTGCCGGTCATGCCCCTGGCCTGGGCGGCAGGCGGGTATTTCTTGCGGCGCTCGAGGCGCCTTCGGATCTCGGCCTTGTAGGCGTCCAGCTCGTCGGGGTTGCCGCGGCCTGCGCCTCCCGGGGGCCCGCCCGGACCTGAGCCGCCTGTCCCCGGCGCCGCATCGGAAGATTCCGGAGCGCCTGCGGCCCGGGCGGAGGCCCGTTCCGGGACCGGTTTCAGCTTGGGTTTCGGGCTCGTCGCGGGAGGCTCCCCGGCGGGCGGCGGCGGTGCGGGAGCCGCACTCTCGGACGCGCTCTCAAGTACGTGGTACTCCTCCGGTTCTGGTTCAGGTTCTGGCAGTTCCATAGTTTCGGGCTCCGGGGGAGCCTCCTCTGGAAGAAGCGCGTCCTCGGCCCCCCCACGCCCTCCCAGGGGATCGAAGTTCGACATGTCCAACACGGCCAATGGTTGCCATTCCGGCGCCTCGCCAGCCCCAGTTCCGAACGCGACGGCCACGGCGGCGGCAATGTGGGCCATGACTCCGAAAACGCATGCCCTCCGGAGCGTCTTTCGGTCGGCTCGAAGCTCGGCGCCTCGGAGCCGGTCCCCAGCGAATTCGTCAGAGGAGAAACCACGGGAGGAGAGTGCTCCGGGAATCTCTGTGCCGACGGTTGCCGCGGCGTCGGCGCAGGCGTCCCGCGGCAGCGCCGCGGGTGTGATTGGAGAGGACGCCGCCGATGCATCGGCGAGAGGCGAGGCGGTTCCTCCGCTACCGCAGGAAACGCTCCCTCCGGAAACGGCCGGGGACGGCGCTCCAGAATTTGGAAGCTCCGTATCTCGGGACGCGTCATCCCCCCGCCAGAGGGGGACAGGCGAGGCCTCCTCGCTTGACGGCCCGCTAGTTCGTCCGATAAGGTTTCTTTCCAAATCGCCTTCCGTTGGCGGGGAACCGCCCGCTTCCTTCCCCGCGCGGACGGGCGCGGCGAGCTGGCCGCGCCCGGCTGTAGCGGGAACACTCATTCCGAGACGTCGAAAATGAGCGTAGCCTCCCAGGACTCGCGGTCGCATACGGCCTTGTCGGAGTAGTCGCCCTCCATTTCGGCCTTCAAGAGCCAGCTCCCCGGGGCGAGCGGGATGAAGTCGACCGATCCTTCCTTGCCGGTCGAGGCGGCGAAGGCCGAGGCGGAGTTGTCCGGCGTGAAGCCCACGAAGAAGGCGGTCAGCTGAACTCCCCGCCGGGGCTTCCCGTCGAAGAGGACCTTAACAGGAAGCGCCTGGCGGACCTTAACGGCGGTCGGATCAGCCTGGGGCACAATCTCGAGTGCGTGCCCGAGAGGCTTGTCGAAGCCTGAGGCCTGCCCTTCCAGCGATATCACCTCTTTGCCGTAACGGTGGGAGTATGTGCAGGCCGTGGCGTCGGGGAATTCGGTTTTGGAGCCTCTCTTGTAGCCGTCTGGCGTCCTGGACCCGAAGCCGGGCTTGCTCTCGGCGGAGACAGTGTAGGTCCCGGCGGACAGAGGCTCGCTTGACAAGTATGTCATGGCGTCCTTGCCCCTCTCGACAGGAACGTCCCCGGCGGGCCCGGTGAGCTTGGGTGGGTTGAAGCGGGAATCGAAGTCGGCGGCCTCCAGGGTGTCCCGGCCAGGGTAGACGTGGCCGTAGCCGAAAACCACGGTGGCGGGGCTCCCGACCTCCGGATCGACCGCGAGCGCCCAGACTTCGTGAGCCGCCGCGGGCGCCGCGGACAGGAAAATAATGAGGAGGGCGGTAAGAAGGTAGTTTTTTTTCAATTTTTACCTCTATGTTTGTATGGCGCTGTGATTCAAGCCTGACGCCGGGATGACCGGATTCAAGAACGGAAATGTTGAAATTTTTACTGAACGGCTTTGATGCGGAAAGAGTGTAAAGATGAAGAGTTTCAAGTCGTAAAGGCCGAGCGGACCGACTCCTCTGCGGCGCAACATCCAATGCCTGGCAGTCCGGTTTCGGCCCAAGCCGGGAAAGGTGCTGGCGCGATGGGCGCCGCATAAGGGAAGCGCCGTCGGCGCCGGTTATTTTTGATCGAAGTTCAGCTGGTATGTGAGATATATTGCCCGGGGATTCCTGTAGGTGACGAGATAGTCGCCGGTGTCGTAGTTCCTGTTGTACTTGTAGCCCTCGTAGCGTTTGTCGAACACGTTCTTTACGTCGAGGAGTATGCGGTGGTTGCCGTTGAACCTGTAGCTCAGCTGAAGGTCGACATAAGTAATGTCGTCGGCATGCCAGGGTGTCCTTATCCTTCCGCCGGGGCTTGCGTTGGCGGAGCCGTTTATCCTCGCGGGCGGCTCGTCGCTGTAGACCATGTCGTGCTCCAGCCTCAGCGAGACGCGTCCGCCGAACCCGGACTCTCCGGGCTGTTGGTACGACAGCTCGAGGTTGGCAAGATGCCTCGGGACCAGGGGGATCCTCCTGCCCTTGTAGTCGAGGCCCCCGGCCTTGTAGTCGTCGTAGAAGGCGTCTGAATAGGCGTAGTTGCCCCAAAGCCGCCAGCCTGGAGCCAAGGACGCGTCGAAGCCGAACTCCACGCCGCGACGAGTGGTCTTGCCCGTCTGCTCCGAGTCGCCCGTGACCGGGTCCGTGGTAACGTCGTTGAAGGTCTTCATGAGGAACACTCCAAGTTCGAGCTTGAGCCAGTCCGCGGGCGCGTACCTGGCGCCAAGCTCGTACTGGTCCCTCTTCATCAGCTTGGGGTTCGTGGTGGAGTTGAAGAAGTTGTTCATGTTCCCGAGCCCGCCGTAGAAGGTGGACGGCATGGAGAAACCCCTGGAAAAGTTGGCGTACAGGTCCAGCCCCTCGGTCGGCGTGTACAATACGCCGACTTTCGGGCTGAAGAAGGTGTGGCTGACCTTTGAGTTGGCTCCGCTAAGGTTGTCGGTGTACTTGCCTGAAAGCCAGTCGTATCGGGCGCCGACCCTGACGTTCAATTGTGGAACCAGCTGGTAGGTGAACTCGGCCAGGACGGCGGGGTTAGAGATGCTCAACGAAACGTCCGAGGCGGGAGGACCTGTTATCCTCCGCCCCTGGCCCCAAGGGACTGTAAAGTCCTGCCTCGGCGAGTCGATGTCCTTGGAGAAGGTGAAGCCCGCCGTGAACGTGGCGTCCTTGCCTCCCAGCAGGCCCATCCAGTTGTAGGTTATCCCCGTCCCCCACTGGCGGTGTTTGTTGAACTGGAGTGACATGTTGCCCACGGTCCCGCCGGGAGTTTGGCCGACCAGAAGCGCCCCCCGCATGTAGCGGGTAAACTCCAGCGTGGTGCCGTATGCGTAATATGTGAGCTGGCTCTTGTTATCCAGCATGTAGTTCAGCCAGAGCCTCCCGTCGAATCGGCTCCTTTTCCCCCCGTTGTTGTTCTTGCTTCCAGTGCCGTCGTCGACCGCGTCCCTCTCACCGTTCAAGATCTTCGACACGTATCCGGCGGAGTCCCATTCTGCGCGGAACGCCCGGAGATTGAACCTCACCTGCAGCTTTTCTGTGGCGTTGTATGTCCAGCTCCCGGAAAAGTTCTGGCGGTCCCAGGCGGAGTTGTCCCTGTAGCCGTCGGTGTGGAACTCCTCGAACGCGTAGACTTGCGCGAACTTGCCGTTGTCCCTGGCCAGGATCCCAGTGACGTTCACGTCGTTCCATGAGCCGTACCTGGCGTTCAGCCGGGTTAAGTTGCCGCCTTTGATGGTCTGTATGGCGATGGTGCCTCCCGCCGATCTCGCCCCGTACAGGACCGAGGCGGGGCCTTTTATTATCTCCATGCTCTCGATTTCGATGGGCATCACCACGGTCGAGTCGGTGAAGCCAGACTGGTGGCCGTTGTCGTGGAGTGGTATGCCGTCCAGGTAGATCGCCTTGTCGTTCATGAGAGTAAACCCGCGTATCTGGATGTTTGGCGAGACTCCCGACTCCCCGTACTGGAGGACGCTCACCCCGGGGCTCATTGTAAACAGATCCGACGGCTGGTAGTTCACCCTGTCGCTCACGTCCTTGTTGCCTAAAACCGTTGCGCTCGTTGACTGGAGCTCTCCGCGCCTGAGTTGCCCACGAACGTCTATCTCGCTCAAGTCAGCGGCGCCTCCCTGCCCCTCGGCAGGCGAAGCGGAAACCGCTCCTAAACATATGGCCACGGCCGCCAGCATGGCGCTTGGGGCCTTGGTCTTGAATCTAAACACATTCACTCCTTGTTTTGGCTATTGTTCCGGTCCGGGGCGCGGGTTAACGCCTGAAACGTCAATCGGCCCCGGCGGATTCCAGCTGCAAACGGTTGCATAATATTGTAGAACTGCCAGATTTTCAAAAATTACCGCGATTTCCCATAATTCCAAAAAATTTAACAATTCTTCCATATTCTCAATGTCCTGACCTTATATAATTCAGGACGATATGATCTTCCTCCGTATTATTCATTCAGAAGTCAGCGAAACCTAAAGGTTAAGGGGCGATAGGGCCTAATGATTTTTTCAGGACAAAATTTTGTCTTGATATCTTTCAATCGCCCCCGCGTTTAATACGACGCCATAGCACCGTATGAGCCGCTTTCTTTCCTGTTCATGATGGCTATCGCCGTCATGAACATGGCTCTCTACGTAAAAATGTTACGTGTTGGCCATCGTGAACAAGGCATTGAAGGCGGCGGACGGCAGTCTTCAGTCTAATTCGCGACAGAGAGCTTTGAAACTGAGCGGGCAATCGCAATAGTTACGGCGGCACTGCCGACTCGTATGATACTGGCTGTCGGCAATGTATGCGGTTTTCCATCTAACGAGGACAACCCATTACCCGCTGGCAATTCAGGACGAACGGGACGCGAAAACCACGTTAGCGTATCCGCAAGCCGGAAAACGACAGCTCTTCGCCTTCAGTTTAGGCTTCGTTCAATAATTAATGATACAAGTAATTTAAACATTGTTCGATTATTTGTTATACAAAGTGTAGTTCCACTCT
>JAIRZX010000475.1 GCA_031267005.1 Deltaproteobacteria bacterium | reverse complement strand
CGGCCTTCCGGCTTCCCGCCCGTCCTTCCCCCCAGCCTCCCGGCCTCCCGCCCGTCCTTCCCCCCTGCCTTCCGGCCTCCCGCCCGTCCGTCTTGCCTCGGACCCTTCTAAGACCCCGCCCTTTTTCCCTTGCTCCTTTTTCCAGACGCGGCTCCCCCTGTCCCGAAAGCCCGGAGTCCCTTTTGTCCGCCCCAAGGACTACCCGAGAACGTCCCGTCCAATTCCTTATTGACTGTCTTCCGGACCCGGCCCGGAGCCCCGCTGCCCCCCAAAGAGGCGCACGGGCCACGCCAGGCGAGCGAACCGACGCCGCCCGCCTCCCCGATCGAGGCGACCGGAAGCCCCGAAAGCGCCAGGAAACCTCGCCCCGGCCATGAAACCCACGAGGAATCAAGAATCCAACACGCATCAGACAGCGCTCCCCCGCCAACCCAACACCTCCAAACTGTGTTCTAGTTTGGTTGACATAGACAAATCCGCCAAAAGTATACTTGTTAGATACTTTAATCACATAAAACAGATAAAAATTGATGTTTACTGTGAAAACCAGGAAAGTATTCGCCACAGCCTAAACATCTGATTTTATTAGGTTTTTTCCGTTTTCAGCCCCCCCGGCCTTCCGCCTGGTCCCCCTCGCCGACCGCCCCAGACCGCTCCCGGGAAGTACCCGGAGGCCGTCCCGAAGGCGCGCGACGGCTTTCCCGGGCACCTCCGCATCAGCCTGACGGTGGAAAGCGGGTTTCCGAGCCTGTACTAAAGCCGCACAAAAAAAACTTATCATGTGAAGTTGCTTTACTTGCTAGCAATTTAGCTTTTTTCACAGAAAAAATGAAAAAAAATGGCCCTTAACCCCTTGCGGAATCAATTCCGGTGCTTACCTTTGAAAACAGGAGGAGGTAGCGATTCCCAAAATCTGAAGCCCGATGATGTCAACCTTACTTTGACACTCGGATTCTCCGGGAACGATTGCTCCCCTCCGCCGCCGACCGGACCCCGAAGCCTTCAAACGGCCCGGAGGCCGGAGCGGGGCGGGAGGGAGCGGAAAAGCCCGGCATAAGCCTTCGGGAAGCGCCGCCCCCCCCACCCGCGAAAGAAGACAGGCTCCAAACCCGGCACGCGCCCGAAGCCCCCGCTTCGGCGAAGGCCCCGGGCAAAGGCAACGGCTGCAGGCGCCCGGACCTTCCAGGTCCGGGCCGGACGCCTTCCCGCGGCCGGGCGGAAACGCCCGGCGGGGAGGACGGTTTCCGGCCAGCGGGGGGCATGCGGATAGAAACTCGAAAACTGACCGGCAAGGCGCCTGAGGCCTCACGCCGTAGGAGGCTTGCATGAAAAACAACGACATGAACACCGCCAAGGACGGCAAGTCCGGGGAGCTCTCGATCGAGCTCGGGTCGAGGGCATTCGAGCTCCCCGATTTCCTGAACCTGCTCCCCATGGTCGAGCTGAACTCCTTCCCCGGCCTGACCTCCACCATCTCGGTGGAGGAAGGCGTGAGCCGGGAGGTGGTCAAGAGGAGCTCCGCGGCCAACGGCCTGATGGCCCTGTTCCCCTTGAAGACCACCGACGTCGACACATACGACCTCAAGCCCTCGGACTTCCACCCCATGGGCGTGGCGGTCCGCATCGTCCAGGTGAAGGAGACCGAGCGCGGGTCCTTGAAGGTCTCCGTGCAGGGGATATCGCGGATAGCCTTCACCCAGCTCCTTTCCGGCGAGATCCCGAGCGTGCGGATCATCGCCCACAGGGAGCCGGACTTGAAGGAGGACGGGAGCCTCAAGCCTTTGATCCTGGAGGCCAAGAGGCTCTACGCCGAGGCGCTGAAGCTCACCCCGGGGCTCCCGGTGGAGCTCTTCAGGATAAACAACCTCCTGGACGACGAGCCGGTCATACTGGCCGACCTCATCATGGCGTCGATACCGATAAAGCCCCAGTTCAAGGCCGAGTACCTTATGATCCAGGGGCTGAAGCACCGCTACATGAAGCTTTTGGAGCACCTGACCATAGAGGTCTCCAACCGCAAGGCGGGCGAGGCCATAAGCCGCCGCATCGAGGAGGGGCTGGAACGCCGCCAGAAGGAGCAACTCCTGCGCGAGCAGCTCAAAGCCATCAAGGCGGAGCTGGGCGAGGACGGGGACGTCGAGTCCAGGCAGCTGGGCTGCCTGTTCGAAAAGATCCGCTCCCTGAAGCTCCCCGAGGAGGCCCGCCTCGCCGCCGCCAGGGAGATGGAGCGCCTGGAGTCCACCCCGGCGCTCTCCGCGGAGTACGGCGTCATCCGCAGCTACCTCGAGTGGATAGCGGATCTTCCCTGGAACTCGCCCGGCGAGGAGTCCGGGGACCTCAAAGCCGCGAGGGAGATCCTGGAGCGCGACCACTACGGGCTCGCGAAGGCCAAGAAGAGGATCCTCGAGTTCCTGGCCGTGAGGAAGCTCACCGCCAAGGGGGCCAGGACCCCGATACTGTGCCTGACCGGCCCTCCCGGGGTGGGCAAGACCTCCCTCGCCAAGTCGATAGCCGAGTGCCTGGGCCGCAAGTTCGCGAGGCTCTCGCTGGGCGGCTTGAAGGACGAGGCCGAGATAAGGGGCCACCGCCGCACCTACGTGGGCGCGAGGCCGGGCAGGATAGTGTCCGAGATAAAGCGGGCGGGTGTGTCCAACCCCGTGTTCCTCTTGGACGAGCTCGACAAGATGGGCTCCGGGCCCAACGGCGACCCTTCCGCGGCCCTCCTGGAGGCCCTGGACCCCGAGCAGAACGACACCTTCGGCGACCACTACCTGGAGGTGCCCTTCGACCTCTCGGAGGTACTCTTCATCCTCACCGCCAACGTCCTGGGCGACATCCCCGGCCCCTTGAAGGACCGCCTGGAGGTGATAGAGGTCGAGGGCTACTCCGTGCCGGAGAAGGTGGAGATAGCGGCCCGGCACCTCTGGCCCAGGGAGTGCGAGCGCCACGGCTTCAAGGACGGCGAGCTCCGCATCGGCCGCGACGTCATGGAGAGGATAGTGACCCACCACACCTGGGAGGCCGGCGTGCGCGAGCTCGCCCGGAACCTCGCCGCCCTGGCCCGCTCGCGGGCGATAGCCAAGGCCGAGGGAGAGTCCTTCAGCCACCACATAGCCGCGGCGGACTTGAGGGATATCCTGGGCTCGGCCGTGAGGCGCCACGAGGCCAAGGAGCTCGAGCCCCAGTGCGGGGTGGTGACCGGCCTCGCCTGGAGCGCCGCGGGCGGCGACATCATGTTCGTGGAGGCCGTGGGCATGCCCGGCAAGGGCGGCATGTCGGTGACCGGCAAGCTGGGCGACGTCATGAAGGAGTCCGCGGAGGCGGCCGTGAGCTACGTTCGCTCGCGCTCCAGGGACCTGGGCCTCGACCCCGAGTGGTTCTCCGCCCACGACGTCCACCTCCACGTCCCCCAGGGCGCCATCCCCAAGGACGGGCCCTCGGCGGGCGTGGGCATCGCCGCCGCGGTCCTCTCCATGGTCTCCGGGCGCAAGGTGCGGCCGGACGTGGCCGTGACCGGGGAGATTTCCTTAAGGGGGCTGGTCCTCCCCGTGGGCGGTTTGAAGGAGAAGCTCCTCGCCGCCTCCCGGGCCGGGATAACCACCGTGGTAGTGCCCTCGGGCAACATGGCGGACATAGACGAGCTCCCCCGCGAAATCACCGAGGGCATAAACGTAGTGCCGGCGAAGACCCTGGACCAGGCCTTGGCGGAACTCCTCATACCCTCCCCCATGGAGCGGGCCGCGCGCGAGTCGCAGTCCGGCGCGAACGCGGGCCGCCCCTTCGAGCGGGGTTTGAGCTTCGCCCTCTCCATGTCCTGATCCGCACGGCGTTAACCATATCCATGTCCTGTTCCGCGCTCCTTTAGACATCTCAGGGGCCTTCGCCCCACCCTCGGATCCCCCGTCCCTTGATCACGCATCAAGGGAACGTGGGAGCCAAGGAGCGCGGGCTCCAAGGGTCGAGGGAGCCAAGGGAACGAAGGTTCCAAGGGTTCAAGGAAGCCTGGGGAGCGAGGGTTCCAAGGGTTCTCGGGAGCCTGGGGAACCAGGGGAGCGAGGGTTCCAAGGGTTCAAGGGAGCCTGGGGAGCGAGGGTGCCAAGGGTTCAAGGGAGCCTGGGGAGCGAGGGTGCCAAGGGAGAAAGGGGGTTGGACTTAACGGCTGCCACCGGCGTCCTCTGCGTCCGAGCCGCTCCTCCGCCCTGCCGGGCCGGATGGCCCGGGCCGCCCCAAGCCCTTCGAATTCTCAAGGAAAGGCGCCGGGTCCGGAACGAAAGGGTGCCCGGCCTCGCGTCCGGGCGCGGGCCGCGCCGGGACTCGGCACCGCAACCCAGCACCGAAGCCGAGGCTCGGACGGCCTGCCATCCGGATCCGAGGCATCGGGAAAGCCAGATAGCCAAACTGCAAGGCGCAGGGGCTGGCTGATGAATCCACCGGGCCGCCGCAGCTTAAGGCGGCCCGCCGAACGCCGCCTCCGCCGCGCGGGTTTTCCGTAAGGGGGTTTGCCCGCGCGGTATCGGAGGAGGCAGCCGGACACCGACCGTCACCAAGTTGTCTGGTGACGTTCGAGCTGACCGACGCCGCCGGGGGGCCGGGCCGGATCAAAAGGGGATCTGGCCCGGCTTGGCGGCCTAAGCGGGGTTGTCTCCGCCGCCACAACCGCCCTATGGCGGAAGACTGCCTTAGCTGGATTTTGGGGGCCGAGGCTTTGCCGAGGCCTTCTGCGAGTGCGCCCTCCGGCCGCGCCGCCTTCCCGATAAGGCCGGGGAGGCGGCGCGAGGCCGCCGGAGGGCGCCGCCGGAACCGGAAAAGGGCCTGCAGGATCCAGGCCCCGGCCCGGCGGACCGGCGCCGCGGACGGCCGGGCCGGATCAAAGGGAGATCCGGCCCGGCGCGGCGGCCGTGGAAGTCCGGCGAGGCGGCGTTGGATGCGCTGGGCGGGGGCGTTGGAAGCCGACCCGCCAGCCTTGGAATTACGGCGA
>JAIRZX010000431.1 GCA_031267005.1 Deltaproteobacteria bacterium | reverse complement strand
GGCCCGGAGGCGGCCCCAGGCGAACCGGAGGCCGGATCGTTTGGCCCGGAGGCGGCCCCAGGCGAACCGGAGGCCGGATCGTTTGGCCCGGAGGCGGCCCCAGGCGAACCGGAGGCCGGATCGTTTGGCCCGGCGGCCGCCGCCGACTGTCCGGCGGGAACTCCAGGGTAACCGGCCGCGGCGCCCGGGAAAGAGGGGAGGGCGGCCGCGCCTCCGTTTCCGGGGGAGGGAAGGGGGCTTGCTGCGCCGGCGGCTTCGGAGGCGGCTTTAGCCGCGCCCGATCCTTCAAGCCCGCCCGCGCTGCCGTTTCCCGGGGGGGAGGAGCCGGGCGGCTCTCCCCCCGCGGTCCCGGGAAGCCCGGCGGCCTCCGGCGGGAGACGCATGGATTCGGGGACCCACCTTTCCAGGATCTCGCAGAGCTCGCGGGAGTTCACCGGCTTGGAGAGGTAGTCGGTAAAGCCCATGGAGACCAGCGCCTCCTTGGTGCCGGCCACGGCGTTGGCGGTGAAGGCCACGATGGGCGCGTTCCTGTAGTGGTCGTCTATCTCGCGCACGAGCTTCATGACGGCGTAGCCGTCCAGGCCCGGCATCATCTGGTCCACCAGGAGGATGTCGAAGCGGCTCTTCCTGGCCTCCTCCAAGGCGTCCTCCCCGTTGGAGCAGGCCACCACGCGCATGTCGTAGGGGGACAGGAGCCCCTCGGCCACGACCAGGTTGGTGCGGATGTCGTCCACGACCAGAAGCGAGCAGCCCGGGGCCCGGAAGGGGGCCGCGAAGGCGAGCGGGGCGCCGTCGGACTGAAAGCCGTCCGAGTCCCCGGCCTCGCCCATGGGGGTGAAGTCGTAGGCCTCCTGGCGGAAGGTGGCGGTGAAGGCCGAGCCCTTCCCGAAGGTGGACTCGACGGATATGTCGCCGTCCATCATGCGGCAGATGGACCTGGCGATGGACAGCCCGAGGCCCGTGCCCTCGACGTGGCTGCCGTGCCGCCAGTCCTCGACCCGCACGAAGTCCCCGAAGAGGTTCTCCAGGTCCTCCGGCCTTATGCCCTCGCCGGTGTCCTCGACGGTGACGACCAGGAGGATCTGGCGCACGTCCAGTCGGTCCCAGCGGCAGGCGAGCTTCACGCTCCCCCGGGGGGTGTACTTCACGGCGTTGGACAGGAGGTTCGTCAGCACCTGCTGGACGCTCAGGGGATCCCCCACGAGCCAGCACGGGATGGTGGGGTCCACGTCGCTCGAAAGCTCAAGCCCCTTCTCCCGGGCCTTCACGCCCGCCACCGAGAGGGCGTCCGAGATGAGCCGGCCGGTGTGGTAGCGCTCGGAGGCGACGCGGAACTTCCCGGACTGGATCTTCGAAAGGTCCAGTATGTCGTTTATGATGCCCAGCAGGCTCCCCCCCGCCTTCCTTATGTCCGAGAGGTAGCCCAGGGACTTGGGCGTCCCGTAGTCCCGCTCGGCCAGCTCGGAAAGGCCGATTATGGCGTTCATGGGGGTGCGGATCTCGTGGCTCATGCGGGCCAGGAAGGACGACTTGAGCCTGCTCTCCTCCTCGGAGCGGGTTTTCGCGATGTTCAGCCTCACGCTCGCCACGCTCAGGAGCGCCGCGAGCGTGAGGCTTATGACCAGGATGGCCGGGAGCATGGCGTTGGCCTCGCCGTAGTAGAAGTCCTCCGGCGCCGCCACCCCCAGGTGCCAGCCGTTTTCCATGTCCGTGAAAAAGACTATGTGCCGCTCGCCCCGGATTTCGAAGCGCTCGATGGCCACCGCCCCGGCCGGGTCGCCCGCCACCCTTTCCACCACCCCGGCGAAGCCGGGCACGGCGGAGAGCGGCTTCCCGACCCAGTCCGGGTCGGGGTAGGCGAGCAGGGTCCACTGGTCGTCGGCCAGGAAGCCGAAGCCCGAGTCGCCCACCTTCAGCCTGGCCACCTGGTCCACGATGGGGGAGATGAGGTAGTCCACCGCCATCACCCCGCGGCTCTCCCTGCGGCCGTCGTAGACCACCGTCGAGATGGTGGCCACGGCCCTGCCTATCCTGGAGTCGAAGGTGGGCTCGGTGTGGTGGAATCCCTGGTTCAGGAGCGCCCCCCGGAACCAGGGCGCCGTCTTGGGGTTGAAGAAGGATTCCGGGACCAGCCCCGAGCCGTCTATGAAGCTCCCGTCCAGGAAGCCGTAGACGGAGCGGAAGACCCCTCCTATGTCCTTCTGGCCGGAATAGACGTCGGTAAGCGTCCTCAGTATCCTCAGCCTCTCCTGGGCGGAGGCGTCCCGGTCCACGGCCATGCTCATGACGCTCACCGCGTGCGCCAGGGCGTCCTCGTTGGCCTGGACGAGCGAGCGCAGCGACTCCTGGTAGACCATGAGCTCGCTCCGGCTGTGCAGGTCTATCTGGCGGCGCATGACCGAGCTGACGTAGACGTAGCTCGCGACCGTGGTCGCCAGGAAAGCGCACAGCACCAGAAGCACCAGCTTCCAGCCTTCCTTGACTGCCCCCGCTACGGACACCTAAGCCCTCACTCCCCGGGCAGCGGGGCCGGCTTGATGGCGAAGTACTCGGCCGGCACGTCCACCTTGGTCGTGGCTATGTAGCCCTTGCCCAGCACGTAGGTGTCCTGGTACACCAGCAGGTAGTTGCGGAGCATCCTCCCGGTGACCGGGTCGTTCAGGAAGCTCCCGGCCCAGTGGGCGCCCGGCGAGAAGAGCCCCAGGCTCTCTATGATGGCCCCCACGTCGTAGACGTCGGCCTTCCCTTCCGCCAGGAGCTTCCCGAACTCGGCCAGTCCCGCCGACTGGGTGAAGCCCAGGGGGTAGGTCCAGGTGCCCAGGCGCCCGCCCGCGCCCCGGGCCACCGCCGCGTCCTCTACGGCTTTAAGTATCTCGGGCCACTTGCCCATGATGGGGGCCACGTCCACATTCAAGGCGTCCGGGAAGCCTAGGACCGCCGAGGGGATGTCCGCCTCGACGAAGAAGCCGCTCAAATCCGCCACGCCCTCTATCAGGGGCTCGGTGTGCGAGTCGTTGGTGGCGAAGAAGGCGGTGTCCCTGCCGTACTTTTCGAGCCACCTGGGCAGGTTGTCCTTGATGTGGGCCCTGGCCCCGTCCACCCCGGCCGGCCCGGTGGGATCCGGGGCCAGCTCCATGTGGAAGGCCAGGCCGAGGTCCTTGCAGGCCTGCTCCATGACCGCCGCGCGCTGCCTCATGGAGTAGTAGGTCATGTGCCTCGGGATCGAGACGTGGACCAGGGCCGTGGCGCCCAGCTCGCGCGCGGCGTAGGGGATGAGGTAGCCCCGGGCCACGTAGTCGGCAGCCACCACCATGTCGGCGGTGAGCGATATGACTTCCTGGCCCTCGTGGGGCTCGCCGGAGAGGCAGAAGACGTCGGGGCGGCGCGCCTTGATCCTCCTGAAGCCCTCGGCCGTTCCCGGTATGGCCTGGTTGACCACGACGACCCTGACCAGGGGGTCGTCCGCCAGGGAGTCGATGAGGGAGGAGGCGGCCTCGGGGTCGTTCAAAAACTCGTCGGGGTAGATCGCGTGCCTGATGAGCCCGCCGTCCTCGGCCCGGCCGTAGCGGCGGATCATCTCCTCGGCGCCCAGGGGGTCGTCGGAGCCCTGCTCCTTGGAACCGGTGGCGATGGCTATCCGGAAGTCCCACATGGGCCCGGAGGCCGTCCCGGAGACTTCGGACCCGCGGTACTTGGCGGGGACCTCGATGGACGTCGTCCCGCTGTAGCCTTTGCCGAAGATGTAGTTGTCCTGGTAGACCAAAAGGATGTTGGGGTACTCGCGGCCGGAGGGGTCGGCCAGGGGGGAGCCGTTCCAGTGCACCCCGGGGGTGGACATGCCGTAGCAGTCCAAAAGCGCCTTGGCGTCCTTGGGGTCGACCGTGCCGGAGGCGGCGAGCACGGCGAAGCGGGTGAGCGCCACCACGTGGGTGGCCGAAAGCGACGCCGTCCAGGCCCCGACGCGGCCGCCGCCGCCCGCGGCCACCACCGCCCCCTCGACCTTGGCCACTATCTCCGGCCAGGCCCCGCCGAAGGAGTCCGGATCCAGCCCCAGGGCCTCCGGGTAGCCAAGGAGCGGCGAGGGCTCGTCGGCCTCGGGGAAATAGCCCCCCAGCTCGATCACGCCCTTGATGAGCGGCGCGGTGTGCGCGTTGTTGGTGGCGAAGAAGGCCGTGTCCTTGCCGTAGCGCTCGATCCATTGGGGCACGTGCTCGGCTATGTAGGCCCTGGCCGCTGGGATGCCCCCCTCGGCCTGGGGGTCGGGCGCCTCCTCGTAGACGAACCTCAGGCCCAGATCCTTGCAGGCCTCCTCCATGATGGCCCGGCGGCGGGAGAAGGACTCGTCCACCATGTGCCGGGGGAAGGAGATGTGGATGAAGGCCTTGGCCCCCAGCTCCTTGGCGGTCCAGGGGATGAGGTACCCGCGGGAGATGAAGTCGGCGGTGGCCACCAAATCCGCCGACTGGCTTATCAAGGCCGCGTCCTCGTGGGTCTCGGCGCAGTAGAGCAGGATGTCGGGCCGTTTGGCCCTTATGTCCCTGAAAGCCTCGGCCGTCCCCGGAATGCCCTCGAAGACGATGATGGCCTTCATGAGCGGGTCGTCGGCCATGGACTCGATAACCGCCTTGGTGGCCTCGATCTCGGCCAGGAAGTTGTCCGGGTAGGTGGCGCTGCGGATAATGCCGCCCTTGTCCGCGTCCCCGAACTCGGCCACCATCTCCTTGACGAAGGCCA
>JAIRZX010000404.1 GCA_031267005.1 Deltaproteobacteria bacterium | reverse complement strand
TAAGAAGTTCGACTGACTCCTATTGGGCCCATACGAATGAAAAATCAATAAAATATCGACTGGGTCCGGTACCAACAGGATGATTGCAGAAAGTTTTTTTAAAGATCTTTGTAGTGTTACAACGGGGATCCCGGCTGCGGGTACGGGTTAACGGCCGCCCAGCTCCAGAGCCTCCAGGCCGCCGGGCTCGATCTGGCCCCCTTGGGCCTGAAGGAAGCCAGGGTGTCCGGGGCCGCCGAGTCCTCCGAAGGGTCCGAGGCCGCCCGCCAAGCCCTCTTAGCCAAGCTCGCCCAGGCCTGGAACGGGTTAGGGCTGAGAGATCTGGAGGGTGTCGCCCTGGAGGGGGGCGCGGCGTCGGGATTCAGCTTGGGCCAGGCGCAAATCCTCGCCTCCGCAGCGGGGGCCGTCGTCGTCCAGGGGCTTACGGCTGCCGTGGCCTCCGGGCGGGCCTTGAAGGTCCATACCGGGGTCTACGCCGACGCCAACGGCAACTGGACGGACGACAGGGAGCTCGCCTCCGCCCTCCAGCTGGACGAGGTGGTCATGAGCTTCGCGAACGACGGGACCGTGAAGTATACCGCCGCTCTCCTGGGCGGGAACACTTACGTTAGCGACTCCTACGTCGTTACCGGGGACAGGGCGTACGGGATGACGACCGTCGACGCCTTCGAGATGGGCACGCTGGGCGGGATCACTTTCGCAGGGTTGGGCATGTCGTCCGCGAAGGTGGACGGGAGCTTCAGAGGACGGGGCGGGACGCTCGCTTCGGCCAGGGCGGATCTCCTCCGCCAGATACACGAGGCCTGGGAAGACGAGTACTCCTTCGTGGGTCAGCGCCTCAAGTACCAGAACGCGGTGGCGTACCACGGCGTCTCCTGGGCCGGCGTAACGGCGCAGAACGCCTCCAACGCCGGGCTCAAGATAGACCCGGGCACCGGCCAGGTCACGGCGGGCGTCCTGACAGTCCATACGGGAGTATGGGTGCAGAGCGGGACGGGGACCTTCACGTCGTCGAAATCGGTAGCGGACGCCCTGAACGCCAAGGGAGGCGCGTTCAGGGAGATGGTGTTCACGATCCAGAGCGGAGCTACCGCAACTGAATACCTGATACAGTTAAACGGCAAGGACATCGACCCTTTCGGGAGCTGGACGGCGCAGGAGGCCAGGTTCGACGTGACGGCCGACCTGGACGGCCCCGGAACGGCCCTGACCAATTACGTCGAGGCCTACCTGAACTCCTTCGCGGGCGCCCACGGAAGGCTCTGGATGGCCCCCGAGACCGGGCCCACGAGCTTCTTCGCGCCAACGGCCGCCGAAGTGGACAGTCCCCAGAAGTCCCAGGCGAGCTACGGGATCCCCTCCACCCTGACGGTCACGGCCGAGATAGGCGGGAAGACGGTCGAGCTGGAAACCGGGGCCGTGTCCTCGCTTGACCGGAACGCCACGACC
Organism: Deltaproteobacteria bacterium; assembly: GCA_031267005.1. Classification (GTDB taxonomy): domain Bacteria; phylum Desulfobacterota; class Desulfarculia; order Adiutricales; family Adiutricaceae; genus JAIRZX01. The sequence continues at coordinate 9,046 of JAIRZX010000404.1, read as the reverse complement.
CTCGGCACGCTGGCGGCCCTCGCGGGCAAGGGGCTCTCCTCGGCCTTAACGGCGGCCCAGAAGGCGGCGGCCGCGGCCGGATATGCGGGAAGCGGGCGGATCCGGACCCTTGCCGCGACCCGCCAGGCGGCCTTGACGCAGGAAAGCCAGATAGCCTTGACCGGCGAGACCGAGACCTTCGTGTCCGGGGTCCTGGAGAAGGTGGCGGCGTCCGGAAGCTACAAGTTCGGCGACTACAGCCTGAGCACCTCCTCCAACATAGGGCTGAACAGCGTCCAGCTCCGGGCGCTCGGCTTGGCGGGGGTGGACCTGGCAAAGCTTCATTTAGCCGTCCCTTCGGTGTCGGCCAGCGGCTCCGCCTCGGCGAGCTCCGCCTCGGCCAAGGCGGATCTGGTCGCGAACTTAAACCAGCTTTGGGCGGCCTTGGGCTTAAACGCCCGGTCCTCATTAACGGTTCTTCCGGGGACAACAGCGGGCTACGCCCTGCTTACCGGGGCCGCTGCCATGGCGAGCGCCGCCCCCGGCGCGGTCACGGGGTACCCCCCGAGCTTCGGGAAGCTGGACGAGGGGCAGTCGCTTACCGTCCATACCGGCGTCTACGCGGACTCCAAGGGGAACTGGACCGACGACTCCGGCGTCGCCGCCGCGCTCGGGCTTAAGGAGGTGAGCTACCTGGTCGAGAACAGGCGCCTCACCTGGTACAAGCAGTCGGCTTCCTTCAGGAGCTCGGCCTTGGTTTCGGGGGGCTTAACCGTAAGCTCGGCCGTAGCGAACGAGCTTTCGCTGGGCAATATCCCCGTCCCCGCGACATTCCTGAAGGCTTCGGCGAGGGTCCGCGCCTCCGCCCACACTTCGGCCATGGCGTCAGCGCTCCTTTACGCGAGCGCCCAGCTGGCCTGGAGCGCCAAGTACGGGGGCGCCTTCGCCGAAATCGGATACGATACGGGCCCGAACAACCTGGACGCGATCAGCGACCTGAGCTACGTGAAGGTGCGCGAGGGAGGGAACCTCTCGATCCTGGACGGTTCCGGAGCGGGCGCCGAAATCCTGCTCGGGCAGACGCTGGAGGTCCGGAGCGGCGTCTACCACGACGCCTACGGCAACTGGACGGACGACGGCGAGATAGCGGCGGCGTTCGGGATGGCCGAGTACGTCTACGAGATCCAACGCACGGGCGCGAACGAGTACACGTGGAAGCGGGACGGCGCGGTCATGGGCGCCGGGTTGGCCTTGACGCTCCAGGAGATCGGCCACGAAATAGCCTTCGACGCCACAGCGGTGCTCACTTACGCCCAGAGCGGAATGGGGGTCAGCGGGAAGCTCGGACGGGGCGCCCCCGCGCCCGGAGGCCTCGCCGCGCCGTCCGCGGCCGATCTGGAGGCCAACAAGAAAGGTCTCGTGCCCTCGCCTCCGGGGCCCAACTTCTCCGGCCAGCTGTCCAACGGGGCGGCGAATGCCCAGCTCTCAGTAACGCCGAGCGTCTCAGGCCTGGCGCCCCTGACGGGGCTGGTAGGTTCCGCCACCTCCATGGACCAGCTGGCGGCGGCCCTAAACACCCACTTCGCGGGCGCGCTAGCCGGGCTCCAGGCCCAGGCGGCGCTCGCGGGCTTCAGCGGCGCCGGCCGCGTGGCTTACGCCGCGAACACCCCCCCGGCGGCGGCGGTAACCCTCCCCGACGTGGACGGGCTCTCCGTCCGGAACGTCTACAGGCAGGGAACGCCTGACGTCACGACCGACACGCAGGGGCTCATCGGCTTGGGCCGCAGGGGGGTGCTGGTGGCGAGCGCGGGCACGGCATCCGCGAACGCGCAGGGCGTTTCCAACTTCGGGGCCCTGGCGCTCGCCTCGGCAATAAACCACAACCCGGACAGCATGTTCTGGGCCATGGTCCAGAGCGCCGACTCACGGGGGCGGGCAGCGGACATGGTCTACGTTTTCGCGAGGGAGGGCGGCGACTTCAACGGCCTTTTGGCCGACAAGGCGGCGGGGCCCGACCTCGCCTCCAGGGCGGGGCTGGCAGCCGTCCTCTTCGAGGACGTCGGGGCCGCCCGGATTACCGGGTCGGCGGCCTCCTTTACCTTAGGCGGGCTCGACTGGGGCGCCATGAAGGCCGTCCAGGGCAGGACGAGCCTGGGCAACGAGAGCTGGAACGCCGTCGTGGAAGGCCGGGACGCCGGGGCCGAACGGGACGTATGGATCGCTAACGACGGGGAGATCGCTACCCCCGGCCTCTACGAGGGCGTGATTAAAGGCATGGGCCGCGACGGCTTCGCCGAGATCCAGAACGCCTCCGACGGGGCCTGGGCAGGGGCGGACATACGCACCCAGTCCTCCGCCCAGAAGGCCTTGGGGGCGGTGGACGGGGCCATCAAGGCCAAGGACAGGATAAGGGCCGCCCTGGGCGCCGCCCAGAACCGCTTGGAGAACACGATGGCCAACCTCTCCATGCAGCTGGAGAGCCTCCAGGCCGCCGAGAGCCGGATCTCCGAACTGGACGTGGCCGCCGAGATGACGGCGTTCACCGGGGCCAACATCCTGGCCCAGGCCGCCACCTCCATGCTGGCCCAGGCGAACTCCCTGGGCTCTCTGGCCCTGACCCTCATAAGGGGGTAGGGGCGGGAGACGGAGCCGGATATCCAAAGGACGAAGGAACGCAGGAAACGAAGGAACGAAGGAAAGCGGCGGTCTGATAACGGCGGCGCCTGCCAGCGGGGAGGACGCTTGGACGTTTGCCAAGTCCCTTCCTTCAGCAGGGAGGGCGCTCGCCAAGTCCCTTCCAAGAAGCAAGGGTCGTTTCTTGGCGCCCCTGGTTACGGTAGCCGTGCCGGAACCGGTCGGGCCCCTCGGAAGATAGCCCCGCCAGGGTCCACTTCGGCCTGTTTATCCGGATAGCCTGACTCTCCGATCTGCCAGGCGCGGGGGAGCCGGGTGAGACGGTGGTCGGGGGAGGCAGGCTAGATGGGGAACCGGGTGAGACGGTGGCCGTGAGAGGCAGGCTAGATGGGGAACCGAGTGAGCCGGTGGCCGTGAGAGGCAGACGAGAAGGGGAGCCGGGTGAGACGGTGGCCGGGGGGGTAGGCGAGAAGGGTTGGGGGCCCAGAAACAGAATCATGGATGGTCCCGGCAGGGCCGCTACCAGGCCGCCAATCCTCCCGGATCCGGGGGGAACCTCATCTTGGTCGGCTGTTGAGGCGGACGATGGGGGACGATGGCGGACAGGAGGGTGGCCGAGTCCTGAGGGGCATGGCGCGAGTAAAAGCTGTTGTAGCCCGTACCTGAGAGTGCGCTTGAGGCTGCCCTGAAGCAAAATCGAAATAAAACGGGCGCGTATTCAGATTTACCTAAAGTTAACAGCGAACTTTTCCGATAAGAAACCTGAAAAGAGGATCAGCTTGGGCTGACGGACGACTCAAGGCAAAGCTCGCAGACAGACGGAGGATAAGCTCGCGTCCAGACGCTGGCAAGGAACGCCTTCAGCCCGGGCCGGAGCGGATCCCTGGCATTTTGAACAAGGTCCCGAGACACCGCCGGGCACGGACGCCCGGTTCCCGTCAAGGAGGAGTAAATGGCTCTCATCATCAACCACAACCTGCCGGCCTTGAAGGCGGCGAGATACCTGGGTTCGGCTTACAACTCCCTTTCCAAGAGCATCGAGAGGCTCTCCTCGGGCCTCAGGATCAACACCGCCGGGGACGACGCCGCTGGGCTGGCGGTGAGGGAGCTCATGCGGGCCGACATCGGGGCAGGGTACCAGGGCATCAGGAACGCCGCCGACGGAGTGAGCCTCATCCAGACGGCCGACGGCGCCCTCGGAATCATCGACGCGAAGCTCATCAGGATGAAGGAGCTGGCCGAGCAGGCCGCCACGGGGACGTACTCGTCCGCCCAGGTCGAGATGATGAACTCCGAGTACCAGGCCATGGCTTCCGAAATCGACCGGATCGCCTCCTCCACGTCCTTCAACGGGGTGAGGCTCCTGGACGGCTCGCTGAGCAACCTGAACGGCGGCCAGGGGATGAAGATCCACTTCGGCACCGGCAACGGCCTGGATACTGACTACTACTACATAAACACCTCCGACACCAGGGCCACGACCTCCACCGGCCTCAAGATAGGCGGGGACGGTGCCAACGACATCTGGAGCACCGGCTCTTTCGGCGGGATGAACGCCGGATGCTGCGGCGGAAACATAGCCAGCCTCCAATCGGCGGCGACGTCGCAACGCCAGCAGGCCTTCGCCTACGGGTACAATTGGGACGGGCAGGAGGACGTCGACAGTGCGCTCCTTGACGCCCGTCATCTCGCTGGCCGCTACGGCAACTCAGCAGGCATTACCTACGAGCGGCTCATCGAGGAGGTCAATCGAGGCACGCAGAGCCGCATCCAGATTGAAATCAGCGCTGCTCAGATTGTCGCTGCCGGGAATAATCCGGGCAACACTAACTATTATGCCCTCTGCCTGGGATCTGATGAGGCGTATTTCTTTGGCGATCAGGCAATCGTCGAGGCGGCGTTGCCCGGCAAGGCAATTTATACCAATATAGCAGCTACTAACAGGGCTCGAGGTATCGCAGATGCAATAAACGGTACCGTAAACTCCGAGTTCTGGGCCATGACGAGCGGCGGTATGCTGTACGTGTTCAGCAAGACCGGCGGGGACAACAACAGCTTGCTGGCCGAAGAGCGGTGGTCCAGCCCACTCGATAGCGGATATTCGACGTTCCACAATGTCCAGACTGGGCAAGTTACGTCGTCGATCGGGAAATTCACTTTGGGGGGCGAGGACTGGGCAACGATGACCGCAAGCCAGCAGAACGGCGGCGGATGGGCGCTCGCTCTTCTGGGCAACGACATAGGGGACCAGATGGATATACGTATAGCCGGGACTGCCGACGTGCAGTTCAGCAACCATCTGGATTCAGGCAGTATTGTAGCGGCAAATCAAACTACATCATTGCTGAGAGGAGATAATTTCAGCGAACTACAGAATGCTGCCGACGGGCGGTGGGCAGGGGCCGAGATAAGGACCCAGGAGTCAGCCTCGCGGGCCCTTGCCGCCCTTGACGACGCCATTCTGCGCAAAGACCAAATAAGGGCCGGGCTCGGGGCGTGGCAGTCGAGGCTGGAATCGGTTATCGAGTCCCAGACGATCCACATGGAGAACCTCCAGGCAGCGGAAAGCCGGATCTCCGACGTGGACGTGGCGATGGAGATGACGGAGTTCACCAGGGCAAACATACTTACCCAAGCGGCGACGGCGATGCTGGCCCAGGCTAATTCGATGTCCAGCCTGGCGCTGTCCCTCATCCTGGGGTGAGCGCAGGTCCGGTGATTCCTGACCCGGAATACTGGCGCAAGGACCAAACAAGGCGGGGCCGCAACGCGGCCCCGTCTTGTTTGTAAAGTGGTTTCTGAGATATCGGAGCGTTTCGTCCCCCGAGGGAAAGAGTAATCCCGGCGACGGTTCTCAGTGTTAGGGTTGACCCATGTTGAGATTGTCCAGTCGCAAATAGCCTCGTCCCTGACTGGCGGGACGTCCTACTGGGCATCCTGGTAGGCGACGAAGTCGAAGTCCTCGAAGACCGTCTCGCGGCCGTGGATGATCCTGAGCCAGGAGGCGATCTCCCTGTTCCTGTCGTAGAACTTGGCGGTGAAGTCGCTGGCGTCCTTCGGGTCCTGGCCGTTGGCGAACCTGTCCTCTAGGTCGTCGAAGGTAGTCCAGAGCTGGCTCCGGAGGTAGAGGTCCTTCGCGCCTGGGAAGTTGTAGATGAGGGGGCGGCAGCCGCGGCTCATGGCCTCCAGGATGCCGACGCCCTGGCTCTCCAAAAGGCTCGAGCTGAAGACGTAGTCCTTGTCTGTGAGCCACTCGTCGGCGTTGGTGATGTGGCCGTAGAAGACAGCGCGGTCGGAGAGCCCGCTCTCCTTCAGGAAGTGCGGCATACCTATCTCGAAGCGTTTGTCCTGGAACATGCCGGCTATGTGGAGCACGGCCTCCGGGTGGCGCTTGGCGAGGAAGGCGAAGGCATGCATGAGGACCATGGGGTCCTTCTTGTAGGAGATGTAGGCAAGGAAGGCTATGTGCTTCCTGGAGTCACCCCTCGGGACGTAGCGGAAGCGGCGGATGTCTATGCCGTTGTGGACCACGTGGATCCTGCAGCCGTCGGGGACCTTGAGGTTCTTCTGCAGGAAGAGGTCCCTGAGGTAGGGGCAGACGAACACGATGTCGGTCGCGGCTGAGAAGTCCAGCCTGTCCACCAGGTTGTCGTGCACCTCGTAGTTGTGGATCCTCACGATGACCTGCTTGCCGCGGAGCCTGTCCTTCTGGGCCAGGATGGCCTGGGTCATCTGGTTGCCCCACTCCAGCCATACGACCCCGGCGCCGGGCACCGCCTTGAGGAGCTCCGCGGGCTGGGACGCCACGTGGGCCTTAATCGCGCAGTACGGCGAGAGGCCCTTGACCAGCTCGTGGATGAAGTTGTCCATTCCCGACACGCACAGGAGGGCCACCTCGGGGCGGTACTTCACCTTGCTCGGCCTGGGGAGCCCAGAAATCGCGGCCCGGAGGTCCTGGTACTCGTCGAAGTTGGCTATCCCCGCGAGCTCTATCGCCCTGTCCACGGCGAGCCTGGCGTCGGTGGGCCGTCCGGCGGCCTGGTACATCGACGCGGCGAAGGCATGGGAGGCGTGGTCCTCGGGGCAGCCTTTCAAGGCGGACTCGGCCGCCTCGAGGCACTCCTCCTTGCGGCCCTCGGCCAGGAGGGAGAGGCACAGGCTCTTGGCCGCCTCCCTGTGGGCTGGCTCCAGTTCGAGGATTCGCCGGAACGCCCCCTCCGCCTCCCCGTGCCGGTTCAGCTTGTGGCTGGCCACGCCCAGGTCCATGAGGGCGCGGACGTTGTCCGGATCCCCCTCGAGAAAGCCGGAGAGGGCCGCCAGGGCGTCTTCGTTTTTTCCGGACTTTATGAGGCCTTCGGCCCGCTCTATCGTCCCTTCCATGACTTCTCCTTTGCTGGGTCCCGAAGGCCCGTGCCGGCTCCGTCAAGCGTCCGTCAGCCCATGTTCTCGACCTTGGCGGCGATGTGCGGCCATTTGAGGGCCACGTTGCTGTCGTGGGATCTCAGCTCCCTGAGTTCCCCGCAGAACGGGTTCAGGTCCTTCCAGCGCTCGAGCTTCAAGTAGAGCTTCGCGAGGTTCAACCGGGCCTGCCTGTTGGAAGGGTCGCGGGCCAGGACGGCCTTCATGGCGTCCTCGGCTTCGGTGCGCCTTCCGAGGGCTCCCAATACCGCCCCGAGGGAGTTAACCGCGTTGAGGCGGACGCCCCTGTTTGCGGCGGCCTGCCTCAGGCAGACCGCTGACTTCTCGTAATCCCTGACGTTGAGGCACTGGCGGGCAATCCGGAGTAGGTTGGCGGCCTCATCATCCGGGAGCCCCGCCGCGTCCTCGTCTGGAGGTATGAAGAAGCAGGAGTACTTGGGGTCGACCCTTTCGTTTTTGCTGAAGAAATAGAAGTCGGCGAAGGAGGTCTGATCCGCCGACTCCGTCCGGAAGGGGTAACGGTTCGGGAGGTACCCGCAGAGGGTCCATTCCTGGAGGTTTTCTTCGACCCAGTCGGTGAACCTGTGCGGTCGGAGGTGGTCTGCCGTAGCGCCCAAGTTCTCGGTGTTGCAAGAGTAGATTGCCACGAAGCGTCCGGAGAGCGCGAAGAGGTCCCGCATGTAGGCGCCGTAGGTCTCGTCCTCCAAGAGGTGGTAGACGACGTCCAGGGACAATGAAAGCTCGGCCTTGGCCTCCGAGTTTCCGAGAGGCTTGGAAGGGTTGTAGACCTTGAAGGACTTGCTCGGGTCGTCCGTGTACTTCTGGGCGCAGATCTCGACGGACTTGCGGGAGATGTCGTAGCCGACGTATTGTTCTGCGGTTAAAAGCCCCAGCTGGTTGCCGTCCCCGCAACCCAGCTCGGCCACTTCCCTAATACCGTGGGAGTCGATGAAGCCGTTCAAGACCTCCGCCTTGAACTCCGCCAGCCGCCCGTAGCTCCCTGCGCCGGAGTTCATCCCCCCCGAGTAGCGCTGGTTCCAGTAATCTTTCGTGGTGATTTCAGGCATCTGCGCCTCCGTTCGGCCCTTTGCGGGCGTATAGTTTATCGCGAGGAATGCTTAAGCAATTTGTGTGCCATCAATTTAGGATTTTGGAAGAAAGGATGTGGGAAGCGGAGGAGGGGAGGGGAAAGGATTGGCGAGGAAGGAGGCTGTGGGGCGGAAAGGGAGAAAAAGAGGGAGGAAGTGAGGGGGGGAAGGTCTGGAGCGATGCTCGTTCGGAGGATTCTGGGAGGGGTTATGGAGCATCGGAGCGTGGACCAGTGCGCGGCGGAGACCTTACGAAGGGCTCTTTTCCCTTGCGGCAGTAATTTCCGGCCGGTCGACTCGTTGGGTCGTCACGGGCGGGCTGGGCTGGGTATAACTTTACTGGGGAGATTTAGGTATCAGTCTGCGGGAATGCAAACCCTGTGTCTGATGGTGGCCAGCCAGGCCTAAGGGGACAGCAGGCGAGGCGGTAAGGGGCAACCGTCCGTGCCCTGCAACGAAAGCCTCTGTTTGGGAGGCTGTCCGGAAACCCGTAAATGGGGCCAGCCCCCCGTGAACGGATACTCTAACAGGGGCCCTTGCAGACTCACCCCGCAAGCCTTGCTGCGGACGTGCGGGCTTTATTGGCGTTCAGTTCAAAATACTGGTCGACCGGCTGAAGGGGCCGTCCGGGCCCCGGAGGACAGCCCCGGCGAGCGGCAAGCTCGTAACCTCAAGCCCTGTTGGACCACGTGCTGCCTGTTGTGCTATACTGCTCTCAAACGGCAAGCCGAGAAACCGTTTAAACTGTACAGCTACAAACCTTTCCAGGCGGCCCCGGCGGCCGCCTTTTACCGCCAGGACGGCAAATGGACAGCAGCAAGCCAGATTCGGAAAGAATAGAATTCGTGAGCATCGAGGACGAGATCAAAAGCTCGTACCTCGACTACGCCATGAGCGTCATCATCGGCAGGGCCATACCCGACGCC